>CAZBIN010000141.1:0-8034 GCA_964491995.1 uncultured Orrella sp. | reverse complement strand
AAGAAGCTATCGCTTCGATTGCGATCGCGCTTAGACATACCCGTTAGACAGCAGTCGCTAGCGCGTAGTTGTGATTCACTCACACGCGGGCAGCCTCGGGGCTCATTTCAGGGTCGAGAACCACTTCAGCAAAAGATAGAAGTCTTCACAAACTGCTGACAGAGAGACCGCCTCGATACTTCTTCGATTCATAAGCACTCGCCATTCAGGTGTACATCTGATTCTTATCGCCATTGGAGCAAGTCTTCGGCTATCCAGTCAGACCGTGCTCGGGCTTTTCAATTGATACGTGAAACAAATAAATCGATGTGACGGCATTGCTACCTGAATAGTGCTCTCAGAAAGCAACTGCAGCCCTCTGTAGGCGATTGAGTCAGTATGGCCAGGGGTGGGTCCCTCGAACCCGTTTTTATTGCTTCTAGCGGCCTGCGCAGTATTTTGGGTGCAGTGTTACAGGTTACGCGGGCTGTTCAAAAAGTTTGGAAATTCTATGTGCAGAATCCTTGGATCAAAAAACGATGCTCCGAACGGCAGTTGTTATCAATTACCTTTATATACAAATGATAGTAATAAGACACCCTGTGGATAACTGGCATATCTCCTGAAATATTCTTAAAAACAGATAGTTGCTGAACTTTTCATATGTGTACAGACTGTGTTTGTGATTGGGGACAGAGTTGGATATCTTTTGATGGCGATCGAAAATCAGGCTTTGTCCCCATTCGCTGCACATCTTGTGAACAAACTTATACAGGCCGAGGTGCAGCGATGAGTGTAAAAATGCACTAAATCTGTGCATTCATCATGTTCTCAGTTCGGTCGTTGTTCGGGTCGCTTTTCAGACCCTTGGAAACCGACTCAGCGACGGGTTATTGGTGACTGCACCAGTGGCTGCGCAGCAGCCCAACGAGTGAAGAGTCTTGATCAATGTTGATCAAAGGAGATTTTTTTGCAGCGCCACTTTTTTGCTGCTGTTGAGAGAGCGCTGTGACCAGTCCCGATCAAAAGGGTATGTGCGCTGGCAGGTATCCTGCCAGCTGTCGCTACGATATGTGGTTTTCAAAGATTGACTTGAGAGCCTACTTTCTGACTTGATCAGTCTGAACGTCAAACGTATGGTGTGGGCACGACGCCTGATGGCAGGCTTTCTATGTGTGAGCAGATCTGGCCAGGCGTGGCGAGCCAGATTTCGTCTCTTCGTTTCATGATGTGCTCTATGACTCGACGAAATTGACGTAAGCGGTATGGCTGACCCAGAATGAAGCTGTGAAGCACAATGCTCATGACAAGAGGCCTGCGCCTGGACTCCTCCAGCATTTCGTCAAACTGGTCAATCAGATTGTCACAAAAGACCTGCGAGGGTGTGCGACGTGAAACGCATTCTATCGAGTCATTAAGATCGTGAGAGTAAGGAATGGCGAGTATGGGTCCATGCTCGGTTCGAAACCAGACAGGCTGGTCATCCAGTGGCCAGTCCATCATGTATCGGTATCCCGCCTGCTTGAGCAGATCCGGTGAGTGATATGTTTGTGAAATGTAAGGGGCAAGCCAGCCCGCGGGTGGCCGTCCCTCATGCTTTGCGATTGCCTGGGTCGCTTCCAGTATGCAGGTTCTTTCCTGCTCCAGATCCATGTCAATCTGGCGTTCAGCGTTGGTTCGCCCGTGAGCGACGATTTCATCGCCACGAGAGCTGAAAGCCGCAATCATTTCAGGGCAATAGTCGTAAAGCTCAGTGTTGACTAGCAAAGCATACGGGAAGTCGAATTGCTGAGCCAGTTCAAGTAGCCGCCACGCACCGACCCGGTTGCCGTAGTCACGCCAGGCAAAACTTCTGGAGTTTGGCTGTGGGTGAGGCGTCGCATAATCATTTCCAAGGCCTTCACCAAAGGAAAAGTGTTCAACGTTCAGGCTGAAGTGAAGCGCTAGACGGGTGTCATTGGGCCAACTGTAGTCCGCTCGCTGGGTGATCGGACTGTAGTTGTATCGACCATGAGACTTGAGCATTGTTTTGGTTTCCTTTGGTTCAGATAGTGGCAAGTTAGACGCCAGCAATAAGTCCAGGCAATTGTTGACCGGCTTCCTGCTTCTTGACGTGTCGCTTGTTCTCAGATGGCTCGTTGCCTGACATCTCAGACTTGATGGCAGGCAGGATCATCATCAGAAATGCATCGACAGGATTGATGATGATGACCAACGAAAGTCACTGCAGACGTTTCATGACTCTAAAGCAGAAAAGCACAAAAAACCATGCATCTTTCTGAAAAAACGGTGGACGGATCCAGGCTGCTCCATCATGAGTGGTGTGCCGTCATTAACTAAGCCGTCACTAACCAGTGATGCACGGAAGATGCGTGTCCTCTCTGTATGTCCTCGGGTAAAGCCGGCTTTAAGTAGAATCAATACGGGACGCAACCAGGGACCTGTTGTCGCCCACTTTCCATACAAGGTTGCATTTCTTTCAACTGTCTCAGGCTACTCGCATGGATACATTCACTCAAGCCGTTCAAAATGCCCTGATTTCTGCTGGATGGCACGTCAGCGTGAAAGCGCAAAGGCTGCAAGCGGCTAGGGAAGACATTAAAGCGAGATGGTGGTTTGGTAGCAGGAAAGTTACTTTGTCATTGGATTGTGTTCTGGATTTTTCCGACAAGGTTTTGACTTATCGTGAGATTGCCAAAGAAGTCTCGAGAGGCATCCCACCACCGACGTTGAGTCTCAGCACATTCAAACAGTCTGGTACCCACGTCAAGATCGCGCGTCAAGATTACAGTCTTGCGGGTGGTGGTGTCATGCACTATGGCAGCGTTCGAAAATTACTTGAGCATATTTGTCAGCAAAGTGGCTGGCAGTTGCGCGAGCGGTTGATCATCTAATGTGTTGGTCAGTCTGTAAAAAAGCCGTCAAAATGTTTGCCGTGAATCTTAAAAAAATAAAGACCTTCGTCGCCACCCTTTGTATTTTCATACCAGGTACCGTGGCCCTGTCGTTCGCGCAGGACAATCCAAAGGCCGCCACATCTCAAGGCCAGACAGTCGCGGGACAACAAGAGACATCCGAAACCTTGTTGATGAATGCCTTGCATTTTCGGCACATCGCGGCCCATGACATGGCCATTGCGATGAAAAAAAGCGCATCACCCTCCGGGCTGAAAGCCCTGCAGGAATTGACCTCTCAGACTTGGTCGTCTCCGGTACGGAAACTGGGTTGGGCGCATTTCTGGGCAGAATCGTTGCTTGTCCTTGGGGATATCCAGGAAAACTCGGCGTTAAGTGTTTTCTATCACCCGTGGAGTGATGTCTTTCTGGTACTTCGCTGGGCATGGGGAGCAGGTCAGTGGAAAATCGATGACGCAGACTGGGTGACAGGTGACTGGATGCGAAATGTCGGACAAGGTCCGATAGATTTCAAGCCACTCTGGTTGCGCGGTGATTTCAAGCGTGGCGATTCCCTGGCATTGGAGATCGCACAGTCAATCAGGGTGGTTGAAGAAATGTTTGTCAATCAATACCCTGCTGCAGAATGGCGAGAGATGCTTAATTTGCAGACAACGACGCCAGGCACTTTGATCAACCGACAAGCGGCTGCGGTCCAGTTGAATATGGTTCTGATGAATCAGGCCAGCTTCAATGCTCCTGATGTCCAGAAACAAGCAACATTGCAACCTGTTCGGGCGTCGCTCACCAAGCTTGTCCAGGCCCTGCAAGCTGGTCGTATGACAGATGTTCTCGCACAGGCCAGGAAAACCGAGTCACTTCAGCGACAGGTATTGTCAAAAATTGATGGCGCGGCGCTGCAAGACTTGTTCCCAGTCTTTTATCTTCCAGCGTCTTCAGAAAAAAACAGTCATGCGGTGGTATTTTTACTTTCAGAGCATCACATGGACTTTTCGATTGCGGTGCATTTTTCTGCCAAAGGCAATCAGATCGAAGCGCTGGAGTTGATACCCTTTGCTGCGGTTGTTGAGGCTGGTGCAGAAGTGAATGGTGGTTGAGATGAGCATGCTCACCCGAAGTCTTGTGTTGCTATTGCTTGGCTTGGTGACCGTGCCAGCCCATGCCATTGATGCAAAGGATGCTCTCTCCGTTTCAAGCACGGTGCACGACACCGCGGCAGACATCCTCAAGGGTGTCAAAAAACTCAAGCCCTCAGATTTTTCAACGGCATTGGGAAACAATGCAGCCCGAAAAGCACAAGCAAACCTGATCAATAGCAAAGTCGCTTCTGCGCTAGCGATATCAGAAAAGTACCATATACCGGTGTTGTCGAACGCCTTGGAGTTTTCCGGGTCTGGTGCCGAACTGCTGGGCGCCACCTATGAAGGTGATGTGAGTGGCGCAGGTGCCGTTATTCTGAATGCGGGTATATCGAAGGTGACCGTTGCCGGCAGTGCCTACGTTGGTGGCAAGTTGTTTGCTTCGGTGGGTGCAGCCGTTGGTTCCTCGGTACCTGTTGTCGGAACAGCAGCAGGTGCGATCGTAGGTGGCGTGGTCGGTAGTGTGGGGGGAGCAGTACTGGCTTCCATGGGTGCCGATTCTGAAGCCGTAAAAAACTGGGTAGACAATACGGTGAATGGGGTTTTTGCCAAAGATAAGGACTACTACACCAGACTGGCAAAGCAGAATCGTGATGACTTTCTTGCGGATAAGGCGCAAGAAGCGGCAATCGCGAAAGGTGAACTGGCCAAGGTCAAAGCCGCTTCGGAGTATGGCTACGATGTTCCTGCCGGGAGTAGTGATAACTCGGAGGTGCAGTTTTCCGCCAAGCTTCCTGACATTGTGCTTGCTGACCAGACTAAATCTGATCCTGGAAAAGGAGTGCCTCTTTTTCCATCCAATACCGTGATCGAGGTTACATCCTGGGTCGACCCGCAATACAGTGGTCAGGAAACCTTCATTATTGAAGAGGGACAGGTGAGAGCCTATTTCAACGGTCCTGTACCAACAGGTGGTTCTGCGGCAAGTGGAAGACGTGAAGGTCGTTTCGACGGTCGAATAGAAGGCAACGTAATAACTGGTAGCTGGTCAGACCGTTTTCAGTATGACGGTTTAGTCAGTCTGTGCAAGGGTTCCATTTTCAATGACTCACGCATTGATATCGAACTCACTTTGAACATTGACGGATCTGTGAACGGACAAATTCTTGGGGGAACCCAGAAAGTACGGGTCACAGGTTGCCCTGGGGGAGACGTTCAACGCACGGATCCAACGCCGGCAAACAAGCTTCAAGGTCGGTGGAAATTCCGGGATTAATGTCGCGGTCGCAGATGTCGCTGCGACTCTCTGCAAGGGAAGAATCTCAGGTTATCTGGCGAAGGCAGGTCGCTGTTTCTTGCAATTTGGCAAGTTCAGCTTGCCAGTGTGATTGTTTCAGCGTGTCGCGTTTGAAAATTCCGAGTGTTTTTTCCAGAACCAGTGTGAAGGGTCGCCTGGTACGACGGGTTTCATGGGTGACCGGTAGTTCATGGGAATCGATGAAGGAATGAATGGCTTGCCGGCTTTGTTTTGCGATTGGCCATTCGAGCCGCCGTTGAACGGGGTCCCGTAAAAACTGCACCAGCGTTACGTTGCAACCCTTGGGTGGAACGACAGACCAGTCATCGGGTTTTCGGGGAGGTGTGGATGGCTTGAGACAGTAGAACGGGCTAACACTGCACGCACAACTGTATCAGCAGACGTCAAGCCCAGATCTACTTTCCAATACAGAAGCTCGAAAATATTCGTCCAAGCAAATCGTCAGAGCTCATTTTGCCGGTAATCTCGCCAAGCGTGTCATGACACAGGCGCAACTCTTCGGCCAGCAAGTCCAGGACCGCGTCATCCAGTTGTGCATGTTCGCGGGCCATTTCGAGGTGCTCTAGCCCACCTTGCATGGCCTGGATATGGCGCTCTCTTCCAAGCCATGGAGAGGCCTCACCGAGGGTTCTGCCAGACGCATCCAGAATGGCCTGACGCAGCTTGTCCATCCCTGCCCGGGATTTGGCGGAAACATAAACACGGTTGGCATTGCTCTCGCAAGCCCTGTTTTGCAAGATCTGGCTGCCCTCAAGCAAGTCAACCTTGTTGTATACGTCAAGAACGATCTTGCCCTTGAGAATTTCGGCATGTTCAGCCAGATCGAGTACCGATACCGGATGCCGGCTGTCCATGACGTTGAGGATGACATCTGCAGAGCGGATCTCGTTCCAGCTTCGCTCAATCCCAATGATCTCGATTTGATCAGTCGCATCCCTGAGTCCGGCTGTGTCAGTCACCGTGACAGGTACCCCATCGAGATTCAGTGTTTCCCGGATGGCGTCACGTGTTGTTCCTGCGATGTCGGTCACAATGGCGATGTCCTGATTGAACAGTGCGTTCATCAGACTTGATTTACCTACGTTGGGCTGCCCTGCCAGAACAACCTTCAGGCCATCACGCAGGTAACGACTTTGCTGGGCTATTTGCAGGGTCTGGCATAGTGATTCATGGACCGTCTCCAGACGGGATCTCACCAGGTACTTTTCAATGAACTCGATTTCCTCCTCGGGAAAATCCAGTGTTGCCTCAACCAGGATCCGCAGATTGACCAGTTCCTCGATCAGTTTCGTGATCTCTTCAGAAAAACGTCCGCTCAGTGATGCAGCCGCGGCTTTAGCGGCTGCCGTTGAGGTGGCGTCGATCAGATCTGCAATGGCCTCTGCCTGAGCAAGGTCGATTTTGTCGTTGAGGAATGCTCGCAAGGTGAACTCGCCAGCGTTGGCAAGCCGTATGCCAAAGTCTTTGCCGGCGAGCAGACAGTTCGTCAGTAACAGTCGAAGGACTGCCGGCCCACCATGTCCTTGAAGCTCTAGGACGTCTTCGCCAGTATACGAAGCGGGTGCTTTGAAGTAGAGCGCGATGCCATAGTCCAGGACGTTCTGGTCGGCGTCCAGAAATGGCAGATAGTGAGCGTGACGGGGTGTCAGTTCGCGTCCAAGCAGACGCTTGATGAAGGGCTCAAGCCGGGTGCCCGATATCCTGATGACACCCACCCCGCCTTTGCCCATCGCCGTCGCTATCGCGGCAATGGGTTCTGGCGTACCTGGCTCGCCTTTCAGCGATGCGGCTGATTGGCCGCTTGATTCATTCGGCGAGTGATGTGCCACTGCTGAGCAATCGAAAGGATGTTGTTGACGCACCAATAGAGGACCAGGCCCGCCGGGAAGAAGAACATCATGCCACCGAACACAATCGGCATCAGCATCATGACCTTGGCTTGCATTGGGTCCGGGGGCGTCGGGTTGAGCTTGATCTGAAGGAACATCGTGGCCATCATCACTGCAGGCAAGATGAACAACGGATCACGCGCTGACAAGTCATCGACCCACAGCACCCACGGTGCGCCGCGCATCTCGACACTGGCAAGCAACACCCAGTAGAGGGAAATGAACACCGGGATCTGGATCACAATCGGCAGGCAGCCACCGAGCGGATTGATTTTCTCGGTACGGTACATCTCCATCATCGCTGTATTGAGCTTTTGACGGTCATCACCGTACTTCTCTTTAAGCGCAGCGAGTCTGGGGGCAACCAGCTTCATCTTTGCCATAGACCGGTAGCTGGCTGCTGACAGCGGATAGAAAGCCAGCTTGATCAGCACAGTCAGTGCAACGATGGTCCAGCCCCAGTTGCCCAGTACGGTGTGCAACCATGTCATGAGCATGAACAGAGGACGGGCGATGATGGTCAGCCAGCCATAGTCCACGACCAGACCCAGGCCAGGCGCAAGCTCGTTGAGCTGATCCTGATCCTGTGGACCCACCCAGAGTTTGGCTTGAACGCTGGCACTTTGTGAAGGCGCCAGTGAACCCACTGACTCAATGCTCCGAACAGCGTAGAGGTTCTGACCGATGGTTGCCATCTCGTAAGAGCGTTCAACCCCCTGCGGTGGAACCCAGGCTGTCACGAAGTAGTGCTGGATCATCGCAATCCAGCCATCGTTTGATTGCTTGATGTACGTGCCTTTGTTTTTCTCGATGTCAGAGAAAGAAACCTTCTGGAATTTCTCTGCGTCGGAGTA
>CAZBIN010000140.1:0-8049 GCA_964491995.1 uncultured Orrella sp. | reverse complement strand
CAACCAGCGCGCAGACGAGCTCGGGCTGATGTTCGACTCCGATCCGCGCCACAACCGGCTGGTGCCAGCGGCAAGTTCTGCTGGCGCAAGCCCTGCAGGAGAAAGCGATCCTTCGGCTACGAGCGCTTGAGGTCGCGGTAGAAGTTTTCGTGGGGCCCGACGGCTTCCAGATATACCAGCCGCACCGCCTCATCGACGGTGTAGCCGAGCAGGTAGGGCTGGCCCTGGCTGCGGAATTTGTAGACCAACAACTGCGCCAGATCGCCTTTCTTGCGCTCGCCCACGGCTGGATCTGCGGCCACGACTTCGGTGGCGGCATCGACATCGGCCACCACGTTGTCGTGCAGCTTTTTGTAGGCGCGGGCAAAGCGCCGGGTTTGCTGCAAGCCGTAGCTCATGCGCGGCTGGGCTGACGTGTGGAGCGCGGCACGAAGGCGGTCGCTTCACTGCGCGGCTCAGCCAGCGAGGCCAGCGATTCGGCGATGAAGCTCACCGGCAGGTCGGGGTTGTCCAGGGCGGCTCGGCCGACCTTGGCCCAGTACTCGATCTGTCCGGCAATGGTGCGGTGCTCGCTCACGGCTTCACTGCGCGCCTGGTCGTACAGGGCCTGATCGATGCGAATAGATGTCGACGTGCTCATGGCGGCCTCCAGGCTGGACAAAACTTTCACGGCAATTAATTTACCACAAATGTGGTAAATCATCCAGGAAACCTCAACGATGCTGCTTTCCCATCTGGCGTCCCGGCTCTACGGCACGCCGCTTCTCATTGCCCGACACCCCAAACTGGACGTGATTCTCTCGGTGCTTGGCTCACGTATCGGCCTGCCCGATATGGAGATGGCCATGCCGCTGTCTGCGCCGAAGGCTGTCAACACACCCTCACAAGCCGGGATTGCTGTCATCCCGGTGGTTGGCACGCCTGGTCAAACGGGCTATGGGTATCGAGGCCACATCCGGCCTGATGTCCTATGGCGAGATCGAGGCACGGCTGGAGGCAGCTTTGAGTGATCCGCAGGACGCCAAGGACGGGCTGAATTACAGCGCTGTGTTTGCCGGGTGCCTACTGTCAAACTGGCAGCCCACCCACATGAGCAGCAACACGCTGCTGTATGCGCTGTATCGCATGGGTTACAAGTCCCGCATGACTGGGCATGGTTTCAGAGGGTTGGCGTCAACGGAAACGAGGCCTTTGCGTGCGGCGTGGCTGCAAGCTTCGCCGAGAGAGCTGGGTCACGATCATCGGAATACGCACCATGTGAATTTTGAGCGGAGTTGCGTCATGCTGGACAACAAATCTCCCAACTTGGAGAACAACTCTCACGTGCAACCAAGTGACGCATTTGCGCCAGTACGTTTGACGGGGGTTCATGTCGAACTATTGCACCCCTGCAACCAGAACACGAACAGGGGCTGATTGACGCAGCAAAGGATGGTGAATTGTGGCGCCTTTGGTACACCAGCGTTGCGACACCCAATGCGATGAAGTCAGACATTGAGCATAGACTGGGGTTGCAGTCGGCTGGTAGCATGATTCCCTTCACAATTGTCGAGCGTTGTTCAGGCAGGCTTGTCGGCATGACGACGTTCATGCACATCGATAAAGTCACCCCTCGCGTTGAAATTGGTTCCACATGGTACGCAAAGCGAACGCATCGGACGCCGTTGAATACCGAGGCCAAACTGCTGTTGATGAAGCATGCGTTTGAGACAATGCAGTGCCTGGCCGTGGAGTTTCGTACGCACTTTCTTAACCATCAGAGCAGACGTGCTATTGAACGGCTTGGTGCCAAGTTTGATGGCGTTTTGCGCAGTCATCAGCGCGCACGTGACGGCACGATTCGAGACACCTGTGTGTACAGTGTCATTGCTTCTGAATGGCCCGCTGTCCGGTCACATCTCACGCACAAACTGGCTCAATAAGTTGGTGGCCAGTTTGTTGTAACGCCTTTGAATCCGTCAAACAGCATTTCTTAGGTCTCATGTGAGCAAGCGCACCATCCGTGCCAGTTGATCACGAGATGGAACCTCCAGCCCAGGCCGACTGGTCTGATGGTTCGTCAATGTGCGGTTCGCTGGTTGCTAACCTTGTGAACCTCGCTGAAGTTGAAACATCAACTGGTCCATATGATCTTCAGTGGTGGCAAAAGAACACACAAAACGCACAAAGGTTTCATCCGGCTTAAGCGTCTGCCCCATGGGTAATGCGTCTGGGTACCACTCGTAGCATTCGGCGCCTTGCCGTTGCAGATGTGCATAGGTTGCCCTGGGCATCACCACGAATACTTCATTGGCCTGCACCGGCCAAGCCAGAGACATACTGGGTACCGTCACCAGTTGGCGCGCCAGCTCGGCGGCCTGCTGATTGGCATGACGGGCAAGATCTAACCACAGTCCCTTGTCAAGCCAGGCCAGAATCTGAGACCCTAAAAAACGCCCCTTGGACAACAGGTGACCCGAGCGTTTGCGCCGCTGCTCCATGCCCGGCACCAGTTCCTTGCGAAATACGAGGATGGCCTCTGCTGCCAGACAGCCATTCTTTGAGGCGCCCAGTGTCATCACATCAACACCCGCGCGCCAGGTGAGGTCAGCTGGACTGCATCCCTGCGCCGCTAAGGCGCTGCTAAAGCGTGCACCATCCATATGGACATGCATCGAATGCCCGTGCGCCAACTGGGCCAGTTGCGCAATTTCAACAGGGCTGTACACCAGTCCGCATTCTGTTGCCTGGGTAATGCTGAGCGCGCCAGGCTGCGCGTTATGGGGAAACTCTTTTCCCATGCGGGCCAAGTGATCTTGCAACAAGTCTGCTGTCAACTTGCCCTGACCAAAGCCCAGACCTTGTACACGGGCACCACCGCTAAAAAACTCTGGCGCCGTCGATTCATCGGTCGCAACGTGGGACTGCACATGAGTCAGGATCACTTGCCATGGCTGGACCAGGTTAGACAAGGCAAGACAATTCGCTGCTGTGCCGGTGGCCACAAAAAATGCATCGAGGTCTGTTTCAAACACATCTCTGAGCGCATTGACGGCGCGCGAGGTCCACTCGTCATGCCCATAGCCGTGAGTGTGGCCACCATTGGCGGCCACGATAGCGTCCAACACCTGTTGAGCACAGCCAGTCTGATTGTCACTTCCAAATTGCATAAGGTTTCCTTCTCCCGGAGGTCACTTCCTCCATGTCTCATTCGCTCAACCTATCACCGTCGGCAAGGTGAGTGATCCCCGCCTGGTCGCTGAGCAACCGGGTAGAGTCAATGTCCCATACAGCGCCCCATTTCACGCCGCACGGACAGATGCAACGTCGCGTTGTGTGCTATCGCCGCAAGCTTCGCATTGCTGCGTTCTTTCCGACAAGCTCTTTTTTGCTCTATCCAGGCCACGTTAGCCTACTTCTGCGCCCGGTGGTTTTCAGAAACGCACCTGGCGCTATGTCGTCATGCCTCGCGATTAAGAAGCATCTGTCGAGGTGAACGACCGAATGACTTCTTGAACATTTTTGCAAAGGCGGCTGCTGAACTGTATCCAAGCGCGCTTGCAATGATTCCCAGCGGTGTGTTCTGCTCTGCAAGAGAAAAAGCACGCATGAGTCTGGCCTGCTGACGCCAGGTCTGGAACGTGGCTCCCGTCTCCAACGGAAAGAGCCTCAGAATGCTTCGTTCAGACAACCCGACTCGCCTGCCAAGGTCACTGAGAGTTTCTGACTGGTCAAGGTTGTTCAGCACATGCCAGCAAAGTTCAAGCAGGCGTTTGTCAGTGGGCAGTCTAAGCCCGAGCGGAGCTATCGCCTGCTGGCAGATTTCATCAACGATGACTTGCATGATCCGCCCATCAGGACCCTCTTCCGAGTACAGCGGGGGAATCGTGATGGCTCGAATGATGAGTTCGCGCAACAAGGGCGAAATCGCCCGCATCTGGCACTCGCTGGCCGGCAACCGGACAACGCCTCGCGTGAAATACAGTGTTCGCATCTCCACTTCCGTATCCATTCTGACGGAATGTTCGACATGCGCTGGAATCCACAAGCCGTAGCTTGGGGGAATCGTCCAGATTGAATCAAGCGCCTGGATACTCATCACACCCCGAGTGGCATAGACCAGCTGATCGCGATCATGGCTGTGTGGCTTGATCAGATGTCCAGCCCTGTCGGTGCGAGCAAAGGCGGCAACCGGTCGAGGAACCGCATTCGCCGACTTCGCATCGGGATGATGCCCGACAGAACGTGATGTCCCGGATGTTTGTGGCGGTTTTGGAATCATTTTTGGCGATAAGTGACAACATAGCCATGAGATTCTAGTCAAAACTTGGCAATTGAAACGACACACACCCAACAAATAAAAAATGCGACGCGCACTTAAAAAACGTCGCTATTCCACGTCAGCCGGAGAGACACCATGCACAGCTTTGCAACACGCCTGTTGCTCAACATCGGCCATGCGCTCGATCATATGCTGCTGTTGATTTTTGCGACTGCGGTTGTGTCGATTGCCTCAGACTTTGGACTTGAGAGATGGGAAGATCTGATGCCCTATAGCGTCGGTGCGTTCTTCTTTTTTGGGTTGGGCTCCATCCCCTCGGGTCGTCTGGGCGATCTATGGGGACGCCGGCCAATGATGATCCTTTTCTTCTTCGGGCTCGGTGTGTCCTGCATCCTGGTGAGTTTTGCGAATACGCCATGGCAGCTGGGGATCGCACTGGCGGTGCTGGGTTGTGCAGCGTCGATCTACCACCCCGTGGGCATTCCGATGCTGGTCGAGGGTGAGAAGCGGCCTGGCTGGGCTATCGGGGTCAACGGCCTGGCAGGCAATCTCGGATTGGCCGCTGCGGCCGTTGTCACGGGCTTTTTTGTCAAATACTTTGACTGGAGAACGGCATTCGTGATTCCAGGGATCATCAGCATTGCGTGCGGTATCGCTTTCGCAGTCTGCTCCCCGAAGAATCAAACTGCCCCTTCTAAAAAGAAGTCAGCCAAGCCGGTTTCTCACCACGGATTCTCCATGGCGAAGCTATTGATCATTATGACCGTGGCCGCCACCAGTGCCAGTATGGTGTTTAATTTTTCCGTCAACAGCAACTACGAAATGCTGTCCAGCAAGCTGCAGCAGATTCTGCAAGATCCTGCCGCGTTAGGAGCACTGCTCGGGCTGGTTTATGTCGTTGCCTCGTTTACTCAGTTGCTGGTTGGCAAGCTGCTGGACCGGTTCCCGCTCAGAAGGCTTTATCAGTCTGTCGTCGCCTTGCAATTTCTTGCCCTGGTCGCCGCAGCGACTACTGACGGCTGGATGTTCTTTGTTCTTCAGATAGCCTTCATGGCTGCCATCTTTGGTGCCATCCCGTTTACAGATGCCATGATCGTGCGCTTCGTGGATGATTCCATGCGATCCCGTGTCACAGGCATGCGCCTTGCTGTGGCGCTTGGTGCGAGTTCACTTGCGGTCTGGCTGATTGGTCCGATCGTCAAGACTTCAGGCTTCACCACTTTGCTAGCAATCATGGCCGCAACGACCATCATGACCTTTCTGGTGGTCAGTCAGTTGCCCAGCCAGGCACGCTCGTCTGATTCTTGATCGATTCGTAGATATTGGCATAGCCGTGCGGTCAAGCAGCGGCACTTCGCACACCAACCCGCAGCGGAGTGCTTCCTGAGCGATTCCATTCGCGATTTTTTACGGTTTGAACACGCCACCGTCTCTTGGGACGTTTTGCAAAGTCCGTCCACGCAGCCAGAGAGGTTATCCGCCTTAATAGCCACGAAAACAGTTACCTTAATTTTTTAAATAGAGAAGCATTTCCAGAGTCATAAATAGCGACCACACACAACTTTCAACATGTCTGATCAAAGTTCACAAGGCAATTTGTCCGCTGCGAACCCGAATGGCTCCGCGAACACACTCACGGTGCTGTACGACGGTAGCTGCCCGCTATGTCTGCGTGAGATCGGGCACGTGCGAGGGTTGGCCGATCGCAGCGGTGAGAACAACTTGTGCTTTGTCGATATCAGCAACAGTGCCGAGGGTTGCATCACGGATGCAGAGCGCGCACGTCTGATGGCGCGATTCCATGTTCAGAGAGCCGATGGATCACGCATTGACGGGGCTGCTGCGTTTGTGGCCATGTGGGAGCGATTACCGGGATGGCGCTGGCTGGCCTGGATGGCACGAATTCCTGGCGCACTCCCATTGCTCGAACTGGCTTACCGGGGTTTCCTGAGAGTCAGGCCACGGCTTCAGTCAGTCGCAAGACGCCTTGACGCAAGAAAAAACACGACCAGCCGGTAGCAAGATTCACTGCACCCAGAAAGTCAAGAACGTCTAAAGGTCTTGATGGTCACTTAACCGGTTCAGCCGACGAATGTGAAGGGATAATGGCATGAATGAGAGTCAGACATGCAGCGATGTCGATCATCCTTTGCAAGGTCAGGACACCCAACTTTCTCTGGAGACCCCGTCGGGTCAGGACCAGAGGCCAGTGCTCGACCCGGCATTTGTGAGTGAAATCATCGAGATGGCGCTCAACGACCACGTCTCATTCAGCCAGATCCGCATAGTCCATGGACTCAGCCCGGATCGGGTCAAGGCGCTGATGCGTCAACATCTCGCCCCCGCAAGCTATCGAGCATGGCGGCGACGGGTTCGCAACTTCAGTGATCGTCGGGCAATCTACAAATAGGTAGGCATCTGTCCACTTGCATTGCTCATGTTTACCAACGTTTCCTGATCCACCACCCACCAAACGCATGGCACATCAGATCCGGTCCGCGCGGGCGACTTTCTCAGAATAGGATTGATTGCCCCAATCTGCGCTAATGCTGGTTAAAGATGAAAAGTTGGCGCCAGAGCGCAACAATAGAACCAAGACTCGACCCGAGAAAACTTGATGAATTCAACCAGATCCCATGAACAGACTCACATTTGACTCAGAAGCGTCGGTCCAGGGCTGGGCTGAGATCGGTGATCGCGTCATGGGCGGCGTATCCCATAGCGTGCTTCGCTATGACGCTTCTGGCTTTGCAGTGTTTGAAGGGGTACTCAGCCTGGAAAACGGCGGTGGATTCGCCTCTGTGCGTCATTCGAGTCTACCTCTTGGCGGCATTAACATCTCTGTCTACAGACTCAAAGTACGCGGTGATGGCAAACGCTATAAACTGAATCTCGGCACAAGCCAAACGTTCGATGCTG
Organism: uncultured Orrella sp.; assembly: GCA_964491995.1. Lineage (GTDB taxonomy): Bacteria > Pseudomonadota > Gammaproteobacteria > Burkholderiales > Burkholderiaceae_B > Algicoccus. Next base: position 869 of record CAZBIN010000140.1, on the reverse strand, counting down.
TGCAGTACCAGGCAGGCTTTGCGCCCGAAGCTGGTGTGTGGGTCGATCTGGAAATACCCGTCACGGACTTTGCGGCGCGCTTCAGAGGGAGCACGTTGAGTGACAGCCCCCCTCTCGATCCTTCAGCCGTGCGTCAAATCGGGCTCATGGTAGCTGACCGCCAGGCGGGTACCTTCAGGCTGGAAATTTTCGAGATCCTTTGCGAGTGAAGTGAATCAGACCGAATCAAAACGCTATGACACGAGCGGCCTGCGCGATAAAACATCATCGCACCCGAAATCCCGCAGGAGTAACCTGCATGTGAGGGTTCAAACCAAATCCCCCTTACCCTGAGCTGAATGCAGGCTTTTGGCGCGCACCCTGATGTCTGCAGCCAGCAAACATTAAATCCTGAAGAATCCACCTGATATCCGGTCACATCAAGTCCCCTGAATATGCCAGACACCAAAGCGCCCCTGATCATGAAACACAGATTTTCCGACGAGACGATTCCTTTTCTGACAGAAGCAGGTCAACAGACAGATCCGGCATGGCTCGATTCGCATCAGCAAGCCTACGACGAACATGTCCGATCGCCGTTTATCGAAGTCGCTCAGACCCTGAGATCGAAACTTCAACAAAGTGTGCCCGATTACCATTTTCCGACCAAAGGAATTGGCAGAATCAGAAAGCCATCGAACAAGGTCGTCAGTGGTGGTGCGCATTACAAGGACTGGTTGTCAATCTCGGCATCGAGACCATCCGGTTCGCGCTTTGAAAGAAATCCTCATCTCTTCTTTGGCATCCTTCCCAACGTTGAACCCTACATGGGCATCATTGTGGCCGGAGGTCTTTTCATGCCAAGCGGTCAGCAATTGAAAAAGGTCAGA
>CAZBIN010000139.1:406-8053 GCA_964491995.1 uncultured Orrella sp. | reverse complement strand
TTGGGTCCCGCCATCAATCCAACTATCGCCGCAAACGCAGTCAATCCCAACTCTGAAAAGGCCCATTGCGCGGCAGGTGGCAAATCACCAAACCGGGGATACCTCGAGTGCGCCCACCCGACGATCAGCGCAACCACCAGGACACCCCCGCCTACGCCGAGTTCAATCGGAACCACTCCGATATGAGCCGAAACAAGACCCAGCAATGTGCCAAATACGATTGCGAGCGTGTGAATGGCAATATCACTTTTATGATGCTCAGACTTGACTCGACCGAATTGCTGCGCAATTCTCTCGACCTGTGAAGGTCTACCAGAAATCTCGACAACATCCCCAATGCGATACACATTATTGTTCACTAACGGCAACTCATATCCAGCCCTGCTGATGCGGTTCAAAAACACGCCATGGCGACTCAAAGGACCAACTTCTGCTCTGATATCAGCCAGCGTCTTGTTGACATACTGCCTCTTGTTCAGCACAACCGTCAGCGTCTTTTGGGGATAGGACAGCGCGACCGGACTGTCCACCTCAGGACCAAAATGCAGGTCCATGTCACTGACAAACTCTCTGCGTGACACCAGGCCCACCACATCACCCGCCTGCAATTTAAAGCCGGTATTTCGCTCAAAAACCGCCTGACCACGGATGACCCGCTCAATGCTAATGTAGTGAAAGCGTTGCTCTATCTGCTCTATCGTCATACCGTCAGCAGTCATGCCCGGCGAAATGACATGTGATCTTGAGACCATTTGCTTGTAGGCATTGACCTCTTGCTCTGCAGCTCCTTTACCTTGACCGGCAAGCTGCGCCTCGAGTTCACGCGCCGACGCTTTTAGATCAACCTTGAGCAGCATCGGTGCAACCGTACTGACAAAAATGATAAGTCCCACGGTGCCAAACAGATAGGTGATTGCGTACGCAATCGCCATGTGACTGTTGAGCTCTTCCAGTTCTTCAGAACTGATATCCAAGGCGTGCATGGCGCTCGACGCAGTGCCCATCATGGCCGTGTCAGTCAACGCACCGGCACCCAGCCCAGCAGCAAAACCCGCGTCAAATCCGAAGATTGCGTTCATTGCCAGAATGCACAACAAACCCGTCACACACAACACAACGGAAAGCGTCACGAGTTTAATCGTGCCCTTATTCAGGCTTCCAAAAAATCCTGGGCCACTCTTGAATCCCACCGCGTAGATAAACAATGCAAAAAACACGGCTTTCAAGATACTCGGAATTTCGATGTCGATTTGCCCGATCACCAGCCCCACGAGCAAAGATCCAGCTACAGTGCCGAGGTGAAATCGACCCCATTTGAGTCGACCGATCATGGTTCCTAGAGCAATCGACAGAAAGATCGCGATTTCCGGATTCTCACGAAAGGCACTGAGCAATGAGTCAATCATGATTTGAGTAAAGCCACCAGAAAGAAGTTTAGGCGCGGGACGATCAGATCTGCCATCATGAGCAGGGTCCACAGAGGACGAATACAAGAGGAGTGTGGCAGAGTCAGTTGTTCTGAATAACCCGACTGATTACAGCGTGTCAACGTGCGTTTGAGGTTGTTTAAGACTTAGTGTCTTCGCGACAAATCACCTCCCTATGTAACGCCCTATGTCAGCCAATAAACATTCAGAAGATCATCGATTGAAATGTTGGTAACTCGCAACATCGGGTTTCTACCTTATCAAAGGCAAGCTGATCCCATTTTTTTTTGTTCTGCCTGTGCCGTCAGAACCACCAACTGCCCACAACAAAGCCAAAGCGCGGTCAGCCGACACAGAAGCTGTCCAGAAAAGGTATCAAAAGAAATGCAGGCAGGAGCAGAAGAGCTCCATGAGGGTGGCATGGCTGTCATCAAGCTGGCGACAGCCTCATGGCGCCAACCGGGGCACCAGCACCGAACAATCCCCTCTCGGGAATTCATTGCGATAGAGGCAAAAACCGCCTACAAGTGAATGAGACGGACGCCAAAGGTTGTCACACGCCACAAGAGATGTAGCTTGAATGACTTCTAATGACTGGGGGAAACTTGAAACAACATCGGAAGATTTTGTGGTGGGTGCTGAGGGGTTCGAACCCCCGACCTACGCCTTGTAAGGGCGCCGCTCTACCAACTGAGCTAAGCACCCACAAAATCTGTTGCCACGACAGCGATCAGACTGGCTGGCCTTTAAAAACCTCTACAGCCAAAAATTCCTGAGACATCTGCCTTATACCAAGCTGCCATGATCTTATTCTTTCGCAAGCCTACCTTCAGAGGGGCTTTCTTTGAAGCGCCTTAGGCTTGGCACACTCTTCAAAAAGCAGCAACGATCCGCATTATAGCGGACCGCCGCGAAACTGCAAAACGCACATTAAACCCAAAATACAGATTCAGTTCACAGCGTCTTTCAGTGCTTTGCCAGGACGAAACTTGGGAACCTTGGCCTTCTTGATTTTGATGGCCTCACCAGTACGGGGGTTGCGCCCTGTCCGGGCAGCTCGCGTCGACACAGCGAACGTCCCAAAACCGACCAACGTTACCGTGCCACCTTTTTTGAGAGTGGTCTTGACACCACCAATCAGCGCATCGAGAGCTCTACCGGCGGCAGCCTTCGAAATATCAGCCTCACTGGCGATGTGGTCGATCAATTCGGTTTTGTTCATCTTAGGAATACCCCTTTTCTTTGAGATTGAATTTGTAGACTGCCTGACTCTCATGCAGTCCTGGGATCGCGCGAACCGATCGGCGCTCGTCGCACATACGATATTTAGCGCTCACTGACCTCGACTGTCAAGTAGCAACAGCCCTGCGAACCGCATATTCATTGACAATACGCGACAATCAAACAACGAATAAAAAGGCGCTATCTTTCATCATTATCTGCAATACCTGGCATCAACAACACCTCAACACCCCATAAACTATCAAATCGTCAAGCATCAGCACATAACAACAATAGAACAGCGAAGGCAGACACGCAATCAGACATCAGCGAGAGTCCACACAAGACAAAAGCGCAAGACGAAAGTCATCAAGCAGATCAGCCTCATCCTCAATCCCGACGGACACACGAATCATGTTGTCAGCAATACCCATGCGAGCACGCATCTGCGGGCCCATTTCATAGTAGATGGTATGGGCAGCAGGCAAACACAAAGTTCTCGTGTCTCCGAGGTGAGTTGCAAGCACGGCAATCTGAAGCTTGTTCAGTAACTCAAAGCAATCTACGTTTGGCGAGGGTGTGAATGAGAGCAACGTGCCGTAGTAGCCTTTGAACAAATCTCTCGCACGCTCATGCTGTGGATGATCGACAAGACCGGGATACGCAACAGACGCAACGTTAGGATTGCTTTTCAGCATCTGTGCCAGTGCAAGTGCGTTTGAGCAGGCGCGCTCCAGGCGCAGAGCAAGCGTCTCCGCGCCCAGAGCAATTCGATGTGCGGGTTCTGCCGCCAGCGTGGCACCCATGTCCCTCAAGCCCTTTTTCTTGATCTGAGTCAAACCCCAGGTTGCGGGGTCACCACCTTTGTAGGTATCCAGAATATTGGGATAACCGGACCAGTCAAACAGCCCCGTATCGACCAGCACGCCACCAAGCGCCTGCGCTTGGCCCGCTATATGTTTGGACAGAGAGTGCATGACTAGGCTGGCATTGAGGTCCTTGCCTCGCACGATCCATGGCGACGTCAGCGTGCTGTCCACAACATATACAAGCCCTCGATCCCGGGCAAGCTCACCGATCCCTTTGAGGTCTGCAATCTGTGTTCCGGGGTTGGCTATCGTCTCGACAAAAAGCATGCGCGTATTGGGTTTGACTGCTCTCCTGACCACACTGACATCCGTCGCATCGACCAGGGTCACCTCAATACCAAGCTGTTGCAAAGTTCCAAACAAGCTATTGGTGTTACCAAAAATGTATTGGCTCGAGACCAGATGATCCCCCGCCTTGAGCATCGTCGTGAATAGCGATGCCAACGCAGCCATTCCTGTTGAAAAGACGATACTGCCACGCCCTTGTTCCATTAGCGTGAGCTTTGCCTCGAGTGCCGCAGTGGTGGGAGTTCCCTGCCGCGCGTAAGAAAAACCAGGCTTTCCCTGAAACACTGCTGCAAGCTCGTTGGCATCCTTGTACGCATACTGGGACGATGTATGGATGGGTTTGTGAATCGCTCCGTGCTCCGTACCGAGGCGTCGATCAGCATGAAGAATTCGGGTGGTCAACCCTTCTGGCGTTCGTTTTTGAGTCATGAGATGAATTGTTTCAGTTGCCGTTTGTTCAAGGCTGTCAGAACAGACCGCGCGCAAAATACAAGGTTAGAGCGCAAGCCAGATCGGGATCAACAGGCCGTGATCCACAGAATATTCCGATTGTTGAAGTGTAACTGTTGAAAAGTTGGCACCAAAAAATCTGCGGGTCCAGCGCCCAACCTTCTTCCAAGCGAAGCACCACAATCCTGCAGAAGATCAATCCAGACGAATACCACCCATCAACTGAATGGATATTCTTTACAGTTGATCTTTTGGATTCTCTGCGTCTCGATCGTGTACGTCATTTCGGCGCCATGCCCTCGCCCGCAATTTAGATTGGCTTGACAGCGTTACGCTGTCGCACAGTCTCAAACAGACATACCCCTGTGGCCACGCTGACATTGAGGCTTTCAACAGAACCAGCCATGGGTATACGCACCAGCATGTCACAGAGTTCTCGTGTCAGATGACGCATACCCTCCCCTTCAGCACCCATCACCCAGGCAACCGGCATACTCAGATCAATCTGATCTGGCGTCTGATCGCCATCCTCATCGGTCCCTATGATCCAGACGCCTCGCGACTTCAAGTCACGCAAGCAGCGAGCCAGATTCGTGACCATCAGATAGGGTGTTGTCTCTGCTGCCCCACAGGCGACCCGCTGAGCCACCGTACCGAGACCAACTGCCCGATCACGCGGCGCAATGACCGCATGCACGCCCGCCGCGTTTGCCGTGCGCATACAGGCGCCCAGATTGTGGGGGTCCGTGATGCCATCAAGCACCAACAAAAACGGCACACCAGCCATTTCATCAAATACGTCATCCAGATCATGCGCAAGCTCCATGACCTGCACCAGCGCAACCACACCTTGGTGCCTAGCCTGCCCTGCAAGTTCATCCAGGCGACTGCTCGCAACCGGATGCACCTTAATCCCAGCCAGCTGCACCCGCTCGATCAGCCCCTGCATACGCTTGTCCCGCCGTTGACCATCCACGTAAATCTGGTTCACGGACTGCGGTGCGTGCCTGACCCTGGCGGTGACAGCATGAAACCCGACAAGAATCTGGTTCTGACTCATTTATTCTTCCTGAAATGCAGGTGGTATGGAGTTTTCAGGACCATCACCTGACTGAATTTTTGGCACGCCCTTCGTGAGCACAGAGAATACAACGGCCAAGATCAAATCCACAAAACCAAGCATCAACTCAGCGTTTCTTCTTGGCGGCACCTTTGCGCGAACGGGTAGCCGCCACGACTGGCGCTTTTTGCCCTTCACGTTTTGCCTGCTCGCGGCGCTGACGCGCTGTACCTTTAAGTTCGGCAGGTTTGGGAGGTGCGGGCTTTTTGCGCTTGGGTGCAGACAACTGTTGTGGATCCGAGCGCTTGGCAGCTCGCTTCAGTGCGTTAAACGATGTGCCATCGACCAGCCTGAACTCGATGCGACGCGCTTCAAGGTCAACTCTCGCCACCTGCACCTGCACCGAATCTGTCAAGCGATAGCGCATGCCGGTTCTTTCGCCGCGCAACTCATGCATCGCTTCGTTGAACTGAAAATACTCCGTTCCAAGCTCGGACACGTGCACCATACCTTCGACATGAAGCGTATCAAGCGTTACAAAGATTCCGAAACTTGCAACACCCGTTACCCGCCCACTGAAGACTTCCCCCACTCGCTCCTTGACGAACCAGCACTTGAGCCAAGCCTCGACATCACGCGATGCGTCATCCGCACGACGCTCACGAGCCGACAGGACAATACCGAGCTTCTCCCAGGTATCATGTTCGAACTCTTTGCGGGTCATCCCGGGCACAACGACATGATCTGGCGGTACAGGTGTGTAGCGCGCCTTCTCCAGCAGTACTTTAATAACCCGATGGGTCAACAGATCCGGATAGCGCCGGATGGGTGATGTGAAATGCGTATAAGCGGGAAAGGACAAACCGAAGTGTCCTGCATTGTCGGGTGAATAGATCGCCTGCTGCATCGATCTCAAACACATGGTCTGAAGCAGATCGAAGTCTGGTCGGGCGCGCGCCTTATCAACCAATGCGGCATAATCACTGGCACTGGGATCATCGCCACCGCCCAAGTCCAGTCCAAGCGTACGCAGAAACGCTCTCAGCGCCTGAAGTTTCTCTGGCGTGGGTCCCTCGTGAATGCGATAAAGAGCGGGATGCTTGCTGCGTAGCGTGAAGTCAGCTGCACAAGTGTTCGCCGAAAGCATGCACTCCTCAATCAGGCGATGAGCATCGTTGCGCACCACACCAATAATGCTCTCGATTCTGCCAAGCTCATTACAGACAATCTTCGTTTCCACCGTATCAAAATCGATCGCACCCCGCTTTTTTCGAGCGGCGCTCAGGATCTGATAAAGAGCGTGCAGATTCTGCAAGGGCTGCAGCACCTCGCCAAGCTGGCGTGCAACCGGACCGGCTGGTTGTTGCAAAGCCTCCCACACCTGGGTATAAGTTGTGCGTGCGTGGGAGTGAATCACCGCGTTGTAGAACTGATAGGCAACGATCTGCCCTGATTTTGCTCCGTTAGCGGCAATGACCATGTCGCAAACCAATGCCAGACGATCTACATTCGGATTCAGCGAACATAGGCCATTCGACAGCTTTTCCGGCAGCATCGGGATGACTTTGCGAGGAAAATATACGCTGGTACCGCGTTCACGCGCATCATCATCAAGCGCATCGGCATCGCGCACGTAATGACTGACGTCCGCAATCGCGACAAGCAGTCGCCACCCGGGACGCTTGCGTGCGGCAGATCCAAGTTCTACTGGCTCACAATAAACCGCATCATCGAAATCACGTGCATCTTCACCGTCAATGGTCAGCAAAGGGACATCTCGCAAGTCTACCCTGCCCTTTAAGTCCGCACGCCCGACTGCATCCGGCAGAGCGTCGGCCTGACGTCTGGCTCTTTCAGAGAATTCAACAGGAACATCAAACTTGCGGACCGCAATCTCGATCTCCATTCCCGGATCATCGATCTCTCCAAGAATTTCCGCGACTCGTCCCAAGGGCTGTGTGTGACGGGTGGGCTGCTCGATAATATCCACCGAGACCACTTGACCGTGCTGAGCACCTGATGTCTCACCCGGAGGGATCAGCACATCATGCTTGATACGCTGATCCTCTGGGACCACGATCGAGAGTCCGCGCTCGTTCAGAAATCTGCCAACCAGCCGGTTGGTACGGCGCTCAAGAACTTCAACAATCGTCCCATCAGGCTTACCACGATACTCACCGGTCTGTTTGACCAGGACACGATCACCGTGCAGAACCTTGAGGGTAAATCAGCAGTACGCGAGGTCGTCCGCTAATGCCGCAACTTGAGAGGCACGAGAAGAAGCAGGGCAAAGAGCGGCTCGAACGCATTATAGAGATGTGTATGGCTATTG
>CAZBIN010000139.1:0-396 GCA_964491995.1 uncultured Orrella sp. | reverse complement strand
CCAGGACACGATCACCGTGCAGAACCTTGAGCATCTCCCTTGGCGAGAGAAACAGATCCTTGCCACCATCGTCGCGCACAAGAAACCCAAAACCATCTCGATGACCCAGAACCCGGCCTGCCACAAAGTCCAGTTTATTGGCCAGTAAAAGCACACCTTTCCGGTTAGGCATCAGCTGACCATCACGCTCCATGGCCGCCAGCCGGCGATCAAAGCCAACCATTGTGCTTTCATTGACCACACCGAGACTGTCGGCGAGCTGAGCACGCGTGAGCGGTGACGGTTCTTTCCGAAGCGCAGACAAAATCTGCTCTCGACTCGGGACATCAGGGTCGTAGTCAGGCCCTTGGACAGTCTGATCTGTGGTCTGTTTACCACGCTGTACACGTCGGGGTG
>CAZBIN010000138.1:0-8081 GCA_964491995.1 uncultured Orrella sp. | reverse complement strand
CCTCCTTGAGCGTCAGGCACCTGATTTCAGGGCCGTCCTGCGTTCGCAACGGATCAAGCGCCTTGTCAAATGAGTCGGTAACCGCTTGTGTACTGTTGGGATTGATAACAAATACGATCGGGCGCATGTGCGAGCTCTCCTTCACTCAAAACCAGGGAATTGCCAGGAAACCATGGACAAAGTCTAGCAGTGGCGCCTATAAAACAAGCTTGCAATTTTGTACGAGATTCTTAACATTTAGTTATACCTATCGAATCAGGTCAATCTGCCGGCGCTGTTGGTTACAGCTTATATGCCGTAAACCTGTCACTGGCAGGCCTGGCCCTGCCCCGGATCGAACATGCAACTGAACCTCCGTCAGATCGAAGTTTTCCGTGCAGTGATGACCACTGGCTCCATCAGTGGCGCTGCCAAACTGATTTTCATCTCGCAACCGGCTGTGAGCCGCTCGCTCTCGCACATGGAGCAGCGCCTGGGATTTCCTTTGTTCGAGCGGGTCAAGGGGCGCCTTTATGCCACCCCCGAGGCCAAGACACTGTATCGAGAGGTCGAGATCGTCTACGGCGGTGTTCGACGCGTATCCGAGCTTGCCAGCGAACTGGCCGAACGTCGCGCCGGCATTCTGCATCTGGTATCGAGTCCGAGCATTGGTCACATGCTGCTGCCGATGGCCATCACCCGCTTCTACCAGACGCACCCTGAGGTCAAGATTACATTTCAGCCGCTGACGTTGCATCCGCTCACGCAGATGCTGCTCGAAGCGCGGGCAGAGCTCGGCGTGTTGATCGTGCCAACCGAACACCCCAATCTGCTCTCACAACCCATCGGACGTGGCGAACTGGTCTGCATCTGCCCATATAACCATGAGCTTTCCAGGCGGGCTGTTCTGGATATATCGGATCTGCGGTCCTACCCTCTGATTTCATACAGTCCAGACTCACAATTTGGTCTGCTGATTTCGAATCTTTATCACCAGGAAAACCAGCCGATGCGAGTGTCCATCGAGGTCAGCTCACCGATCAACGCCTGTGCGCTTGTCAAGGCCGGGGCCGGCATTGCCATCGTCGACGAATTCTCTGCGCGTAGTTCGCAAGGCGAGTTTGTGATTCGGCCCATTCGCAACACCACACAATTGATGATCAATCTGGTGCAGTCGCGGTTCGAGCCTCTGTCGCAGCTCGCACAGGACTTCGTGCAGAGCCTGAAAGAGACGATTGAAATCTCGGGTTTTGGAAAGCCCGCCTGATCAGCCGCAGCGCTTGCAAACACCAAACCCTTAACCTGACGTTATACCTTGCGAATAAATATGCAAGTGATGAATTGAGTATTCGAGGATAGGATGAACTCAATCGTCAGTTTGAATGCATTATTTGCAAGGGGATCCACATGGTTGACGCAAGCCGCGTTGATGGCGTTTACACAATCTGCCCGACACCTTTCTCCGATGACCTATCGGTTGATTTGAAAAGCATCGGACGACTCACCGACTTTCTGATTGACAGTGGTGTGAAGGGGCTGGCGATCCTGGGCTTTCTCGGGGAATTGCACAAACTGTCTGACCAGGAACGCCGCCTGGTTGCCAAGACTTTTATCGATTGTGCCGCAGGGCGGGTGCCGGTCTGGGTCGGTGTCAGAGCACTGGGCATTGCGGGTGCGATCGAGCAGGCCAGAGACGCCGAGACACTTGGCGCATCGGCGATATTCGCCGCCCCCCTGGATGGTGCGGGCGACGCCCTGCTCTACGAGTATTACAAGACACTTGCCGAGTCGGTCAGCATCCCGGTCGTGATCCACGACTTCCCGGACTCGTTTGGTACCGAGATCCGGCCTGAGGTGATCGCAAAACTTGCCAACAGTGGTGGCGTGTCAATGATCAAGATGGAAGAACCTCCGGTTGGTCAGAAAATCAGCAAGATCATCGAGTTGGCGGGCCCTGGTGCCGTCAGGATTTTTGGTGGCCTGGGTGGTGTGTACTTTCTGGAGGAGCTCCAGCGCGGTGCAATCGGCACCATGACCGGATTTGCGTTCCCAGAGATTCTGGTGGCCATTTACGAGAAATTCGCAAAAGGTGACATCAAAGGTGCTGCCGAGGTTTTTGACCGCTACTGCCCGCTGATCCGCTACGAGTTCCAGCCCAAGATTGGTCTGGCGCTGCGCAAGTATGTCTACCAGCAACGAGGCGCGATCGCCAGCCAGGCGATCCGCTCGCCCGGGATGCGAATCGACGCCATCACGACAGCCGAGCTCGACGCAATCGTCAAGCGGGTGGGCCTCTCTTACGAAGGATGCGGCTCCACGATCCTCAAAGGCCTGATCTGACAAAGGGAGGCTGGCATGCAGTCTAAAAGTGATTTTGACCTGACCATCCGCAACGGCCGAATCAGCACAGCGTCTGAGACCTACGACGCGGACATTGGCATTCGCGACGGAAAAATCGCGTCTATTGCGACCAGGCTCGAACCTGGCAACAAGGACATTGACGCTATGGGGCAATGGGTACTGCCCGGTGGAATCGACAGCCACTGTCACGTTGAGCAGCTCTCGGGCATGGGCGTGATGTGTGCCGATGACTTCTACAGTGCAACGGTCTCGGCAGTCTTTGGCGGCACAACAACCATCGTGCCGTTTGCTGCTCAGCATCGTGGCAATCAGGTGCCCGAGATTCTGCAGGACTATAAACAGCGTGCCGCAGAAAAAGCTGTGATCGACTACGGGATCCACCTGATTCTGGCGGATCCGACACCCGAGGCACTATCAGACCATCTGCCCCGCGTGATCCGCGAAGGCATCACGTCGTTCAAGATCTACATGACGTATGACCGTCTGCAGCTCAACGATTACCAGGTGCTCGATGTCCTGGAGTGTGCCGGTCGTGAGGGTGCCCTGGTCATGATTCATGCCGAGAACAACGACATGATCCGCTGGATCGCCCGGCGACTGGTTGAAAGAGGCATGACAGCACCCAAATACCATGGCGTTGCACACACTGCGCTGGCAGAATCGGAGGCCACCAACCGAGCAGTCGCCATGGCAAGACTGGTCGATGTGCCGATCCTGATCGTGCACGTTGCGGGCAAGGAGACCGTCAGTGTGATCAATGCCGCCCAGGCGCTCGGTGTCTCGGTGCATGCGGAAAGCTGTCCTCAGTATCTGTTTTTGACCGCAAAGGATATGGACAAGGCCGGACTTGAAGGCGCCAAATTCTGTTGCAGCCCACCGCCCGGAGATGAGGTCTCCCAGGAAGCAATCTGGCAGGGCCTGATTGACGGAACGCTACAGGTTTACTCGTCAGATCACGCACCCTACAAGTTCGATGAGTCTGGAAAGCTGCCCAAAGGCGACCAGACCACCTTCAAAGATATGGCAAACGGGGTTCCGGGCATTGAGCTCAGGCTGCCACTGCTGTTTTCTGAGGGGGTGATGAAAGGACGCATCACGATTGAGCGTTTTGTGGCACTGACGGCCACCAATCATGCCCGCATGTACGGGATGCTCCCCAGAAAAGGCACGATTGCAGTGGGTGCCGATGCCGATCTGGCGATCTGGAATCCTGACTGCGAGCGCACCATCACATACGGCATGCTGCACGACAACGTGGGTTACACCCCGTATGAAGGTCGGACCATCCGTGGCTGGCCAGAAACCGTGATCAGCCGTGGCCGGGTTGCTGTTGAAAAAGGGCAACTGAAAGTCGCGCGCGGCAGCGGGCAGTTCATTGTGCGTGGCACGCCGGAGCCGGTCTTGCGCAAGCGACTCAACGGCAACCCGCAGTCTGTCATGAAGAAATACTTTTCTGCGGATGGTGCTCCATGAAAAAGCGTCCTTTCGGCATTGCAGTCGCTCAACTCGGAGCCATTCAGCCCGATGACTCCCGGGCCAGCGCAGTGGCAAGGCTGCTCGAGATGATGCGCGAGGCTGCCTCACGCGGCGCCAGCATGGTGGTGTTTCCCGAACTTGCGCTCACGACCTTTTTTCCGCGCTACTGGATGACCGAAGAAGAGGCTGTCGAGCGTTACTTTGAAAAATCCATGCCATCACCCACGACGCAGATTCTGTTTGATACTGCGCGTGATCTCAAGATCGGTTTTTATCTCGGCTATGCGGAACTGGCCAGCGACGGCAGACGATTCAACACCTGCATCCTGGTTGACCAGGGCGGCAAGATCGTCGGGCGTTATCGCAAGATTCACCTGCCAGGTCACAGCGACCACAAGATCGGCAAACCATTCCAGCATCTGGAAAAGAAATACTTCGAAGTCGGCAACGAAGGGTTCCATGTCTGGGAGACTATGGGCGCAAACATCGGCATGTGTCTTTGCAACGACCGTCGCTGGACCGAAACATGGCGTGTGCTGGCGCTGCAGGGTGCAGATCTGGTCGCAGTCGGATACAACACACCGTCCGTCAACATACACTGGCCGGAGCCACCGCACCTGCGCATGCACTCCCATCTGATCTCGCTGCAAGCTGCCGCCTACCAGAACACGACCTGGATCGCTGCTGCAGGTAAGGCAGGCACTGAGGACGGATGCCACCTGTTTGCCGGTTCGGTCATTGTGTCACCTGCCGGGGAAATACTGGCACAGAGCCAATCCGAAGAGGACGAGGTGATTTTCTGTCAGGCAGATCTGGCGCTGGCAGACACGTTCCGGCAGCACATCTTCAATTACGCCGCCCATCGCCGACCGGAGCACTATCAGCTCATCGTAGAGCGAACCGGGATCGGCCAGCCTTTGGGCAAACCACCTGAACCCTGAATGTCACTACCCCCAACCTGAACCTGTGTACCACCATCGATGCTTTATCCACTTCCAACCATGAAGGAATGATGATGACCCACCGCAACTCCCTTATTGCACGTGCAAGCCGCCTGGCAGGTGTCGTACTGCTGGGCGCCACACTGTCTTCTGCTGCCTTGGCTAGCAAGCCGCTGGTCACCGGTGTTGACGCGACATTTGCGCCTCACGCCATGCCCAAACTCGGTGGCGGTATTCAGGGATTTAACGTTGATCTCGGACATGCGCTTGCGCGCCAGCTTGGCACCACAATAGAAATCGAGGGCACGGAGTTCTCGGGGCTGATCCCCGGGATGAACGCAAAAAAATATGACTTCGTGCTGGCACCAACAACGGTGACCGAAGAGCGCGCAAAGAACATGTGGTTCTCGGAAGGTTACCTGAGCACCGACTACTCATTTGTGGTGGCGGCCAGTACGCCGTCATTCAAGTCGCTGGATGCACTCAAGGGCAAAACCATTGCACTGAACAAGGGCTCGGTATACGAAGCATGGGCCAGAGACAACGCCAGCAAATACGGGTTCAAGTATGACGTCTATGCCACCAACGCGGATGCAATCCAGGCGGTCCAGTCCGGTCGTGCTTTCGCCAACATGGGCGGCAACACTGTTTCTGCCTGGGCTGCGAAGCAGAACCCGAAAGTCAAAGTCGCTTACACGCTTGAAACTGGCCGTGTCTGGGCGCTTGCCTTTCGCTTTGGAGACAAGGAAACCCGCGACAAACTCTCGATGGCACTCAAGTGTCTCAAACAAGACGGCACAATCGCACGCCTTTCAGAGAAGTGGTTTGGCGTGACGCCGGCAAAAGGTTCCGTTGCTGTCACAGTGGGCGTTGGGCACGGCGTCCCAGGCATTGAAGGCTACGACCCGACACCGGTTGCGCTCAAGTGCAACTGATCTGATCAAACCTTGAAATCACATCCTCCAACAGCAGGTTGCATGCATCATGAAACGACCGATTCTGGAAATCATTGGCCTGAGAAAATCCTACGCTGACCACGAAGTCCTCAAGGGGATTGACTTACAGATCAATCCCGGACAACTTGTTTTCATCATAGGCCCCTCAGGCTCCGGAAAAAGCAGTCTGCTGCGATGCTGCAACCGCCTGGAGGAATCGTCTGGCGGACAGATTCTGGTTGATGGACAGGACATCACGGCATCCAGTGCCAACCTGAACCAGATCCGCCAGAAGATCGGCATGGTGTTTCAACACTTCAACCTGTACCGGCATCTGACTGCACTGGACAACGTCACACTCGCACTGCGCAAAGTGCAAAAGCTCTCACGCGAACAGGCCGACGCTCGCGGCCTTGACGCATTGGCACGGGTGGGTTTGCAGGACAAGGCCAAGTCGTTTCCCGATCAATTATCAGGCGGTCAACAGCAACGGGTGGGTATTGCCCGATCAATTGCACTGGCACCCAAAGTAGTTTTGTTTGACGAGCCCACCAGTGCACTGGACCCGGAACTGGTGGGTGAAGTCCTCAAAGTCATGCAGGAACTCAAAAACGATGGTATGACCATGATGGTTGTCAGCCATGAGATGGGGTTTGCCCGGGCAGCTGCCGATCATGTGGTGTTCATGGATCAGGGCCTGATTGTCGAGCAAGGTGACCCAGAGTCGATTTTCGGGGCGCCGCGGCAGCCGCGCACACAGTCGTTTCTTGCACGCATGTCTCACTGACGCACCGGGAAGCTTGCATGGATCTGAACGCGCTGGCTTTTACATTCTTCAATCTTGAGGTCATCAAGACGTATCTGCCCGACATTCTTTGGGGCATGCTCGTCACGATTGAACTTGGATTCGTCGTGTCGATCACCGGGATTGTGCTTGGCCTCGCACTTGCCATGCTCCGGGCACTGCAGTGGCGAGTGCTGAACTTTTTCATCATCTGTTTTGCTGACATCCTGCGTGCGATCCCGCCTCTGGTGGTGATCATGGTGCTTTTCTTCGCATTTCCCTATCTGAATCTGTCCATGTCTGCCTTTACGGCGACATGGTTGTCGCTGTCGCTGGTACTGGCTGCATTTTCGGAGGAGATCTGCTGGGCAGGTATTGTGTCCGTCCCTAAGGGTCAGGCCGAGGCCGCTCGCTCGACAGGACTTTCCTGGTGGCAGAGCATGGTCTATGTTGTGATTCCCCAGGCACTTCGACTGACTGTCGCCCCGCTGACCAACCGCGTGATTGCCATCACCAAAAGCACAGCACTGGGCAGTGTGGTGGGGCTGAGCGAAGTGCTCAACAACTCCCAGTCAGCCATGAGTGCATCTGGCAGTGCCACCCCGCTGATGATGGGTGCACTGGGATGTCTGGTGATTTTCATTCCTGTGGTTCTACTGGGCCGATGGACCGAGACCCGCTTTGCCTGGAAGCAATAAGACAGGGCGCACACAGGAACGAACCACACCGGAACGAGCGATGAACAGGCAGATGCTTGTCAGAAGAACACACTGCAACGCCAACAGGGGTTAAACGCGTGCAAGAGATCATTCACAACTTTTTCAATTTCGAGATCTACCGGGAGGTATTTCCGTATCTCCTGCAAGGTCTCTGGATGACCTTACTGCTCTCGGTGCTGGTCATCCCTGTCGGACTGATCAGCGGTCTGGCCATCGGTGTGCTGTCCATCACACTCAAGGCCCGCTGGAGCCGCTTCCTGCTTGCCGTCTACATCGACATTTTCAGGGCGCTGCCACCGCTGTATCTGCTGATCTTTATTTACTTTGCAACACCGTTTCTCGGCTTTGATCTACCAAAAATGCTGGCGGTTGTCTTGGGGTTCATGCTCAACAACTCGTCCTATTACGGCGAGATTTTCAGGGCCGGCCTGCAGAGTGTTCCGGGCGGGCAGATTGAAGCGGCCCGATCCACTGGCCTGAGTGCGGCACAGACACTCTGGCATATCCAGATCCCTCAGGCCACACGCAATGTGATGCCCGACCTCATCAGCAACACGCTCGAGGTGGTCAAGATGACGACGCTGGCCAGTGCGGTTGCGATGCCAGAGTTGCTCCGGGTGGCCCGGGACGCGCAGTCACTGGTGTACAACCCGTCACCCATCGTGCTGGCCGCACTGATTTACCTCGCGCTGCTCTGGCCGATTGTGCGACTGCTCAGCCGCCTGGAACACAAGAAGCTTGGCGGTGGGCACTAGAAATGCCAAGGATTGAAACACGGCGGACACTTGAAACAGTGCGGTGACTCAAAGTGCTGTGACTCAGCAAACCGGGCGAGTGTTCAGGGAGTCCCTGTTGACACTCGCAACTTTCAATCTGCAGTCCATCC
>CAZBIN010000137.1:5251-8128 GCA_964491995.1 uncultured Orrella sp. | reverse complement strand
GGCGCCATCGTCACACGCAACGTTTCACCACTAACCACCGTAATCGGCAACCCAGCAAAACCCATCCCTGAAAATCAATCATGACACCATACGAGAAATTCAAATCCGAGTGCGCCGCCGAAATCAAGCAACAGGGACAAGACATTGATCTCGAATACTTGACTAGGCTTTGGATGAACAAGGCCAATTCGCAAAAGTATTCCTATCACTTTGAATGGATGGGTCGCCCAATCATTCAATATCCCCAGGACATAGTCAAACCCGACTTGATTATTGAAACTGGCGTTGCGCATGGTGGCTCTCTCATCTTGAGCGCCTCCCTTTTGGCACTCCTCGACCTTTCCGACGCCATCCAAGCGGGCACGTCGAGCATTAATCCCTCCGCATCCAATCGACTTGTCGTTGGTATCGACATCGATATTCGGCCGCACAATCGAAAAGCCATCGAAGAGCACCCGATGGCGTCCAGAATCAAACTGATTCAAGGATCCAGCATCTCTAGTGATGTGGCCGACGAGGTTCGCAATATCGCCAAGGAGTTTAAGCGCGTGCTGGTGTTTTTGGATAGCAACCATACACACGAACACGTGCTGGAGGAACTCAAGATTTACGCTCCGCTGACCTCTAGCGGCAGTTACTGCGTTGTATTCGATACCGTTATCGAGGACATGCCGAAATCGCTCTTTGAAGACCGCCCATGGGGACCCGGGGATAACCCAAAAACCGCAACTCGAGAGTTTTTAGAAAATAACTCCGAATTCAAAGTTGATGAAAGTATTTCCAATCAACTCAAAATAACCGTGGCTCCCGAAGGATTCCTTCGCAGGATAGAGATCACCCCCAAATCTCACTAATGTCCCTTTCACGCAACATTTTAGCAAACACCCTCGGAGGAGGGTGGATTGCTATCAATAGCATAATTTTCGTTCCCTTTTATGTACGAATTTTGGGCCCAGAGTCTTTCGGCCTGATTGGCGTATTTACATCCTTGCTTGCACTGCTGGCCATGCTAGACATGGGACTTTCTCCAGTAATGAATCGAGAGATGTCAAGAATGGCGGCACTCAACGAGCCCGAGAATCAAGTCAATACGGCTCGCACCATCGAACTAGTCTATTGCCTACTCGCCCTGGTGGTTGGGGCTGGAGTAGCGCTACTGGCGGAACCGATCGCTTGGCATTGGCTAAACCCAAAAGGTCTTGATCGAACTGAAGTACAACGTTCAATTGAGATCATGGCGCTAGTTATCGCCATACGCTGGCCCATTGCGATGTACTCCGGAGGGCTAAATGGGCTACAGAAACAAGTGCAGGTCAACATAGTTGGTTCCGTCATGTCTACGGTCCAGGGCGGTGGTGCACTAATTGCCCTCTGCATTTGGACACCGAGCATAGTGACTTTCTTCCTGTGGCAAGCCTTCGCGTGTCTCATCCATCTCGTCGCGCTGCGTTGGATGTTCTGGAATGGTCTCAAGATATCTGGCAAATCCCCGCGATTTGATCCAGCGGTTATTCGCTCTATTTGGCGTTTCGCCGCAGGCATGAGCGGCATAGCTTTATCGGGAACTCTGCTTACTCAATTGGACAAGCTAATACTCAGCCGCATCCTGAGCTTAGATTCCTTCGGATACTACACATTCGCCACAACAGTGGCTTCGCTTGTGCTCCGATTTATTGCGCCAGTATTCACGGCCTACTATCCCCGCCTTACCCAATTGGTTACTCAGCAATCTACTAAGGAATTAGGGCGGGAGTATCTCTTAAGCTCACAAGTTGTTGCCGCTATGGTGCTACCAATTAGTGGCCTGTTGACTGTCTTTTCTTACGAAATCTTATTACTTTGGACATCCGATGCTGGTATCAGCAAAAATGCCGCGGCGCTTGTAGCAGTGCTAAGCTTTGGGAATGCACTCAATGCACTAATGAACATGCCCTACGCCCTACAGCTTGCACATGCACAAACCCGGCTTGCAATGCAGATCAATCTTGCATCCGTCGTCCTCATGGCGCCAGCTTTGTACTTCGCTTCTATAAATTGGGGTGGGATTGGCGCCGCCTGGCTATGGGTTTTGCTCAATATATCTTATCTCACTATTGGAATCCATCTAATGCATCGACTATTCCTGCCCGAGCAAAAGCGTAGCTGGTACTCAGTGGCGATTCTTGGTCCGGCTTTAGGTGCTGCGGCCGGCCTAATAATTGGATACCCATTGGTTAAAATAGCCGACTCCACTTTTGAAACATTATCGATGCTGGCACTAACTGGTTTCCTAGCCACAGCCGGGACCGTTCTTGGGGCAAGAGATCTGCGCAAAATCATGCAGCGACACATGAAAATGAACCAATAACAAGGTACCGGCATGGACATAAGTACATCTTCAGAAGCCCAAGCACTCCCACTCCCCTTGGTTACGGTTGGAGTACCCACGTACAACCGCCCCAATGAGTTGCGCCGCTGCATAAATGACCTAATCACACAAACTTATCCAAACATTGAAATCATAGTTTCAGACAATGGGAGCCCTGACCCTCGTGTAGCCACCATATTATCTGAGTTGTCTAATATTAATGGCGTACGAGTGGTGCGCCAATCATCCAATATTGGAGCTTTGCCAAATTTTCAATTTCTGTTGAATGAAGCAAAAGGTGAATACTTCATGTGGGCAGGAGACGACGATTTTCGGGATTCCACATATGTCTCAACGCTGATCGAAGGCTTTAGCCGTGTCCCGAACGCCAGTGTGTCTTTCTGTGATTTCTGCGAATATTCAGAAGATGGTCTCAAGTCAGGGTACTACCCCGATCATCTGCCTCTATTGCGTGCATTCGAGGACGATAGGCGTTGGTCACGGTTACTGCGTTTCTTTTGGCAGTATGA
>CAZBIN010000137.1:0-5241 GCA_964491995.1 uncultured Orrella sp. | reverse complement strand
CCAAAACCAAATCCGGGCACGGCGAGTGAAGGGTTATCTATGGCCTCTACAGGCGCAGCATGTTGCACGAGCACAAATGGCCAGAATTTATTAGAAAACACGGGTCATGGGGCTCTGACATGCTTTTCGTTTTCAAGGCATTAATTAACGGTCCGGCAGTCATCGCAACAGAGCGCCTATACCGATGCGCTATCGACAACCCCAAAACCCATACTGAAAACGTTGTTCATCAGGGTATTTTGCAAGGTTTCAGGGCTAGGTTCGCTCGATTGCGAGAGATGTTTGTCTACGCATGCCAGTATACGGACCTGGCCCCATTCCCCGACCGGATCCTAATCGCCGCGTGCTTGCCTGCGAAGCTAATTGCAATCACAGCGCTTACTGCTTCGACAGCATTACACCGCACACTCATCCGCAAACCGGACGAAGGACGCAGCAAAAGATGATCACATCCCATATCATTGGCGGCCTAGGCAACCAAATGTTTCAGTACGCAGCCGGTCGCTCCTTGGCACTGCGAAATGGCTGTGAACTCCAATTGGACACCTCAGACTTCGCTGCCTACACCTTGCATCAAGGGTTCGAGCTGGACACGGTTTTTGGCATTGACTTGCGTCGCCTTGACAAAAAGTCGTCGGGCAAATTGCTAGGCTGGCGCAAGCACCGATTTCTTAATAGATTATTTGGTCAACTTGAGGGGTCTGAATCCTCAAATTCATCTATAACCAGAGAGCCAAGTTTTAATTATTGGCCGAGATGGAAGTACTTGCAAGCGCCCGCATATCTCTTCGGATATTGGCAATCAGAGCGCTATTTTTCCGAGTTTGAGCACGAAATTCGTCATGACTTCCGCTTCCGTCAAAATCTGGACTCAGAAAGCAATCGTATTGCAGATGCTTTAGCCAATACCACATCGGTGAGCCTGCACGTGCGCCGAGGCGATTACGCGAGCAACCCTAAAACGACGGCTTTGCATGGCCTTTGCTCACCAGCCTATTACAGCAAAGCCATTGAATATCTTGCACATCGCATCAACGACTTACACCTATTTATTTTCTCCGATGACATTCCCTGGGTGAAGGCTAATCTTCCGATCGCGGGACATGGCCATACTTATGTGAGCCACAACATGGGGAGTGACAGCTGGCGCGACATGCAACTTATGAGCCTGTGCCAACATCACATAATCGCAAATAGCTCATTTAGTTGGTGGGGCGCGTGGCTAAATCCCTCACCCAAAAAAATCGTTGTTGCCCCAGCGAAATGGTTCGTCAAGGATATAGATACCAGTGATTTGATCCCCGATCCCTGGATCAGGCTCTGACTAAACGGCAACGGGCGCATATCAATTGTTCCTTCAGCAGGATCAAGCATCAACCACCGACGCAAACTCACAGAACGATGAGAAATTGAGGCAGCAATTTGTCCAATTTGCAAAATTCTTCAAGAGATGACAATAGCCGTTATGTATGGTTATTTGCATTGAGCTTTGCCTTTGCCGCACTCGCAATGTTGGCAATACGGGAAATATTTATTCCCATCATTTTTCCACTATCATTGGACGGAAACTTGCCTGGCGATTCAAGTTACTACAAAGGCATCGCATTGGAATCCATCGGCAATATTCGAGCCAATGGCTTTTCCGCCTTTTTACTCCATCCCCAAGGACAAGGAGTGGCGGGCGTTGCCAGCATTATCTATCTCGCAACAAATCACGACTATGGAGTGATTGTATTAAATGGGATTCTTCATGCTTCTTCAGCGGTCTTGCTTGCCCTGATCGCCAGGCATTGGTTCTCACAAATTATCGCCATAGCATCAACAATCCCAATGATTGCATCACCCTATATGATGCTATGGTTTTCACAGATAAACAAGGAAAGTTTCGCCTTAACTGGAGTCTTGGCACTCACGCTTGGGATTTTGCGAATCCTTCGAAAATCCAACCCAGCCCCGCTCAAATCGAATGCAGTCTCGCTTCTTCTGATACTGATTGGATCATTCTGCGTGTGGCTGGTGCGCCCCTACGTAAATCAGGTACTTTTCCCCGTCGTGGCGGCCGTTTTCGCAATAGCCATCACTTGGCGCGCTAGAACTCTTCGCCAATCAAAGCTGGCCCCTTTTATTCAATTTGTCTTTCTGGGAGCAATAGCAGCTTCATTGATGGCCTTTTTGGGCACAGGGGCAGCTTCTGACGCCACCATCGAGAGTTTTGCGACATTCGAGAAATCAAAAAACTCAGCAAGCAACAGTGCGCCCGCACTCACGGAAACTTGCCTACAAAAAGTCAGTTCCTCACACTGGGGAAACGTGGATTTTCTGCCTGCCTATGTTAACGATCGTCTAAAGGCTCTGATGGGGCAGCGCTGTTTGATCTTTTCCATTCTCGAGACGCATAAAGACCCAACCACGTTAAGGTCTATAGTCGATCAAGATCGGCTGCCGGCGAGTTCGCTCGAGGCCGTGCTTTACCTGCCTCGAGCGGCCATTCTTGGAGTCTTTTCTCCGCTCCCCACTTACTGGAGGTATGCGGTTGTGGAGGGTGGTTCTTTTTTTTATGCCATCACGTCTGTGGAGGCTGCAATCTTTTACATTGGCATCGTCAGCCTCCTAATTTGGATCGCGAGAACACGAAATTTCTCCGTCCTTGTGCCGGTCGCGATATCGTTTTTCGTTATGACTGTATATGGCATGGCTATCCCATTTATCGGCGCACTTTACAGATACCGCTATCCATGGTGGATTTTGCTTCTTTGTCTTGGCGTTGCTGCGCTGATCTCTCTGCTCACAGAAGATAAAGCTCGCACAAACCAACCTTACAACTACCCCCAATAGGCGCACCATCAATTCAATGGCAGACCAACCCTAGCCTCAGATTGATGTTCTTGAAATAGATCATCCAACCACTTGGCATGGCAAAATTCGTGTTCACTGCGAATTTTCACTCCGGCATTGTGCCAGCGGCGATTTATCTATTGAGCCATTGCAATAAGGTTCTTTAGGAGTTCAATTGAACAACGATTTTCCATTGACACCATCGCCTCGGGTTAGTTGGCTGTTGTGCACCCATCGGGATGATGCATTGCTGCACAGAGCCCTTCAATCTTGTTTGACGCAGACCATGGCAGATTTCGAGCTGCTATTGATGGTGAACGGTCCCGATGTCGAACGCTTGGTGCCAAGCTTGACTCAAGAATATGCTGCCGATCCGCGGGTTCGTGTGATCGGAACACCGATTCATCTGCTCAACTTCAGCCTTAGCCTTGGCCTGCACTTGGCACGCTCACCTTACGTGGCGCGTATGGACGCGGACGATGTCTCGCATCCTGTGCGGCTGGAAACGCAACTTGCGTATCTTGAGTCACATGAGGATGTGGCCGTATTGGGATCGTGCTACACCTTGATCGACCCTCAAGGTCGAGTAAATGGAAAGGTGGACGTTCCTAAGGCAGACCACGAAATACGCAAGGCTTTGCGCTTTCGCAACCCGATTTGCCACCCCTCGGTGATGTTTCGCCGCGATCTCATCTTGAGAATTGGTGCCTACCTCGGCGGCAAGAACGCCGAAGACTATGACCTCTGGCTAAGGCTTGCGATGCAACGGCAATGGCGCTTTGCCAACCTTCCAGAGCCCTTACTTTCCTATAACGTATCAACAGATGGTGCAGCCCGCAGATCGCGAGAAGCCTACGCGAACGTGGCCAGCGCACAGTTGAGGCAGTTTCTGGTCACGAGAGAGGCAGGGTGGCTCATTGGCGCAACATTGAGCTCCATCAAATCATTTGCTCTAGCGAACCGCCCGTAGTGAGATTTCCGACCGATCTCGAGATCATCCACTTTGTGGCCGCCATTCGTCACCCGAGTTAACTGCTACCGATGAAACCACGAGCCCCAAAGCTGCTCTTTTTTGTCACTGTCGACTGGTTCTTTTGTTCTCACTTCATTGAGCGGGCCAAAGCCGCGCGACAGGCAGGATATGAGGTCGTTGTATTGACCCATGTCGACCGACAGCGCACGACCATTGAAGAAGCCGGCCTTCGCTTGATTCCCTTGGATATTGATCGCAGGAGCTTAAGCCCTCTCGCCGCACTGAAAACGCTCAAGCAGTTGGTTTGTGTTTTTAGGCAAGAGCGACCAGACCTTCTTCACCAAGTTGCATTGAAGCCCATCTTGCTTGGTGGCTTGGCCGCACGAATGACAGGAATCAATCGGATCGTCAATGCGGTAGTCGGTGGAGGTTATCTGTTTACCTCGCCGTCACCGATGGTTCGTGCTATTCGGCCGCTGATGAACCTGGCTTTGAAGCTCATGCTCAACCCGCGGGGCAGCCGTGTGATTTTTGAAAATCGGGACGACCTCTCCGCCTTCGTCATGACCCGTCAGGTGCGCGAGGCAGATGCTGTGCTGATTCGGGGCGCAGGAGTCGACGCCGATCTATTCCAGCCTAGGTCGATCTGCCGACCGGTACCCTTGGTCGTCGTGCCAGCGAGGCTGCTGTGGGACAAAGGACTCGGCGAGTTCGTGGCCGCGGCACGCTTGCTTCGAGCCCAAGGCATTCAGGCGCGGTTTGCGCTCGTCGGTGATCTGGACCCCGACAACAGAGCCAGCATCGACCCTACCGTACTCGACGAATGGAAGGCTGAAGGCGTGGTCGAGCTATGGGGTTTTCGGCGAGACATGCCGCAGGTATTGGCAGAGGCTGACATCGTCTGCCTGCCCTCCTATCGGGAGGGTCTGCCCAAGGCGCTTCTTGAGGCAATGGCCGCCGGCCTGCCCTGTGTCACAACGGATGTCCCAGGTTGTCGAGAGGCAGTTCGAGACGGAGAGAACGGGTTGCTTGTACCGCCTTGCGACCCCCAAGCTCTGGCCCAGGCACTCAAGTTGCTCATAGAGAACCCCGACCTGCGCAGCCAGATGGGACAGCGCGGCAGGGAAATGGTTTTGGCTGAGTTTGCCTCGCCGATCGTCTGCAGCAAGACCCTACAGGTGTACGAAGAGATGCTTGCCTCATGAAAGTTCTGATCACCGGTGCCACCGGATTTGTGGGGCAGTTGCTGACTCGCACAATTCAAGCGCAAGGCCACGACGTGGTGCGCGCGGTACGGCAAGCACAACCCGATTCGGTATTGATCGCCGCCGTGGACGGCAACACCTCTTGGCTTGAAGCCTTGGAGGGCTGCGATTCGGTCGTCCATCTGGCGGCCCGAGTCCATGTGATGAACGACAAGAGCACGGACCCGT
>CAZBIN010000136.1:5385-8156 GCA_964491995.1 uncultured Orrella sp. | reverse complement strand
TGGCACACCGCAAGCCCCGGCCATGGGCGGCGTCATCGACTTTTATTTTGCGGGGTGCGATCATTGGCTTTTTGATATGGCAGTCGCAGTCAATGACTGGTGCGTCGACATCGAAACGGGCGAACTCGACTCCGAGCGTCTGATTGCCTGGATGCGAGGCTACACATCGGTACGTGCTTTTACTGCGCAGGAGCGCGAGGTCTGGCCGCAAATGCTTCGCGCCGCTGCGTTGCGATTCTGGATTTCGAGGCTTTATGACTACTATCATCCCCGTCCTGCGCAATCCCTGAAACCTCACGATCCGGCCCAGTTCGAACGAATCCTTCGGCTGCGCACTGAAGTCGCGATCGAGCCTTTACTTGAGAAGTATTGATGCAAGCAGTCAATTTGCCTGCGACCGCAGGTTGGCAGTGGATAAAAATGGGCTGGGAGCTGTTTCGACTGCAACCGGCAGCTTTTTTTACCTGGACCATGCTTATCAGTCTGGTGCTGATTTTTGCGACACTGGCCGCTCCTGTCGGACCGCTGCTGTTCATCGCGTTGGTACCGACCATCACCTACCTGACTTTGTCTGCCTGTCGCACCGTTCATGCTGGCAACCGACTCATGCCCTCGAACTGGTTCACCCCACTTAAACAAAAGCAGCTTCTGGGCAAGTTGCTCAAGCTGGGAGGGATCTACGTCGCAATTTGCCTGACCGCTGGACTTATTTCTTTTCTGCCATTTTCGGCACAGCTCACCCATGCCGTGCAGGCCATCGGTGACGGACAAAACATTGAACCCCTCATGGAAGCTTTGACCACGCCCATGATGATATTCGGTGTGCTGTATTTTTTACTGGCAGCGCTGTTCTGGTACGCGCCAGTCCTGATTGGCTGGCACGCAACAAACATTTTTCAGGCTCTGTTTTTTAGTGCAATCGCCTGCTGGCGCAATAAGTGGCCGTTGATTATCTACGCAGCGGGCTGGGGCATCATCTTTACGGGTGTTGACCTTCTTCTTGGTGTCATGGTCGCAATTGGAATCCCTCTAAGTCTGGCAGCCGCCTTGCAGGTTCCGGCGAATGTTCTGGTGGGCAGCGTTCTGTACTGCAGTTTCTATCCGACTTATGTCACTGTCTTTGGTCAAGATCGCATCTCACCTGATCTTGAGCGATCTGGCTCCAGTTCTGACACTGACTTATGATCCAGAAGTTGTAATCACCTCAATATCAACGCATGCCAATCGCATCGGGTGCCTCCCGCAGGGCCTGTCGCACGCGCTCGCGGTGTACATCAGGGCAATGCCCTGAGGCGATGGCAATGGTTTCTACAACCGAAAATGCTCGCCAGCAGATGCGCACTTGCCCTGGTGCCACTCTAGGATAGCTGTCGATGACATTGCGAAATCGGTCGACAAAGTAAATCGCAAGGTCAAACTGCATGCCCACCGTGTGCACTGCACGGCAGGGCTCAAGCCAGACTGCCTCATTCTCTGTCATGGATTGCCGACCCAGCAAACCCGTTAGCCGCGCCTTGACTGTTTGCGCACGCTCGAGCCTCAGAGGCTCGCTCAAGCAAATGCACGTTGTCGAGCACAAAGCACTGGAAAAGCCACATTCAGATAGCATCGCTGACACCAACCCATATTGAGAAAGCCAGCACTAGAAACGTGCTTGGAAAAAAGCACAAAATCAGGGGCATCAACATGCGCATGGGAGCCTGAGCAGCCCGGCGCTCAGCTGCGAGAACCTGATCTTGACGTATCTGCCTTGACTGTGACTGCAAACTTGCCGCCAGTGCTGCACCAGTTCGTTCAGCTTGAATCATGGCAACACACAGCCTCTGTAGCGATACCTGAGTACTTTTATGCATCAAACGAGTGTAGGCATCCACTCGGGTGCTCCCTGCTCGCACATCAAACAGCCAGTCACGCCAGAGCATACGCAGCGGACCATCAGACAAGTACCGCAGCACCACCATCAAGCTCGCGTTAAAACTCATCCCCGCACCAAGACACAGGCAAAGCATGTCCAGAAATCCCGGCAAGTGCTCGGCAATCCTTGCTCCGTAGGCGCGCTGCCGTTGAGCGACCCACGACTCGATCAACACCCACACCAGAATCATCGAGACTGGAGCCATCCAGAGGGACATTCCCGAGAACACGACAAACAATCCAGCCAGTAAGCCCCCACCAGCCTGAAGCAGCACCAGGTCTGTAATCTCCCAGCGGAACAGCCCGGCATGAACCAGCTTGCGTTGCATGCGCAAGCGCATGGACCAACTCAGACACCTCAAGGCAAGGCCTCGCAGATGGACTGTCGCAAATCGCAGAGCCTGGTGATCTTGCCTGGCCGAGCGCACGATAGATTGCAATATGACATAGAGCCACCCGACCGAAGCGCCGGCAGCAAGCGCGATCAAGGTCATGGAGTCATCCCCTGATGCCCATAACTTAATCGCTCGAGCCTTGCATATGCAATCGACATGGCTTGTCGTTTGACGTCACTATCCATGTGCAACCTTGCGAGCGATTCGACGCAACCACAGAATCCCCACCAACTCCAGCAAGAACAGAACACCGATCAGCGTCTGCCCTTGAACGGTATCAATCAGTAACGGCCAGAAGCGTTCATCCATTTGCGAGAGAACAGCCATCAGTCCGAGCGGCAGGCACCCCATGACCCAAGCCTGCATCCACCCCTGTGACATCAGGGCGCTGGCACGCTGCTGCACTTGCAGCTCAGTAAGCAAACTCGACGCTGTCTGAGCCAACATCTGCGCCATTGGTCC
>CAZBIN010000136.1:0-5375 GCA_964491995.1 uncultured Orrella sp. | reverse complement strand
CGGTCTGGATTGCAACCATCAACGTTGCACCCACTGCTCGAACGCCTGTGCAAGGCATACGAGCCATCAGGTGCTGCAAGGCGCTCTCAAGACTGACACCGAGTCGCACTTCTCTGGCGACCACAGAGAACTCCTGCGCAAGCGGCACTGCCGAATACTGCACCAGCATTTGTAGTGCCATCACCAAGCTGGTTCCTGCGGCCAGTGATGCGGAGAGTGATTGCAAAGCGTCGGGGAGTTGCTCACTAAATCGCTTGAGCCTTCGAACCTTTGCCCAACGAATCAACAAGCCTGGCGCAGTCAGGCAGACCAGCGCCAGCAGTGAGGCTACAAACCAGCCGAGGCCAAACCATATTGAAAACAGAAATACCGTCATAGCCAGCCACACCATCACCGGCCATAAAAGTCTGACATCAAGAAAAAGGTACAGATCTCTCAGGCTATGCGTCGCGTCATGGGTGTAGCGTTCCTGGTAGCGCTGCATGGCCCGTACGGCACTCCTCTGTACGCTGAGCGTGAGCAAAGCCGTAGAAACCCCAGCGCAAGCCAGAACCGCAAGTCGCCCAATATCTAACTCGGCCAGAACCATTTTGATTTATCCTGCTCACCGCGCGACCGTCTGGTCACCGAACCATTGCGCATCAATCGTGATGCCCTGCTCGCGCCACAACTCAACAAAAGTGGCAGGTGCCCCCTGCCAGAGAAATTGCCTGCGTGAACGCTGAAACCTGAGCAACGGTTGCATCTGGATCTGGCCGGACTCGATACCTGTGATTTCATCGATAGCCACCAAGGTTCGCGAGCCATCAGGCAATCGGGCAAGCTGGACAATCAGTTGTACCGATCGTGCAATCAACTCCCGAATGGCGGCCAACGGCAGCTGGGCGCTGGCCATGAGCACCATCGTTTCAAGTCGCGAGACAGCGTCGCGAGGAGTGTTGGCATGCAAAGTGCTTAAGGATCCCTCATGACCCGTGTTCATAGCACTCAGCATGTCCAGCGCCTCTGCACCTCTGCACTCCCCGACGATGATCCGGTCAGGACGCATTCGCAGAGCATTTCTGACCAGCGCCCGAATATTAATTTCTCCACGACCCTCTGCATTACTGGGTCGCGCTTCAAGGCTCAGAACGTGGGGGTGCTCAATACGTAACTCTGCAGCATCCTCGATCGTCACCAGACGCTCGTGAGAGGGGACCTGACTTGCGAGCACATTCAGCAAGGTGGTCTTGCCCGAGCCAGTGCCGCCGGCAATCAAAAGACTGACACGCTGCTCCACGCATCGACACAAGAAGGATGCCACCGTCGGACTCATACAACCTTTGGCCTGAAGATCAGCCAGCTTGAGAGGGTGAGCGGGAAACTTTCGGATGGTGACACACGACCCTGCCACACTGATCGGCGCAAGTACAGCATTGACCCGCGATCCATCAGGAAGCCGGGCATCAACCATGGGGCTGGCGTCATCGATTCGCCGACCAATCGGATAAATGATGCGCTCAATCACCGAGCGCACTGCCGCCTCACTGGAAAAGCTCGCAGCATGCAGCCTGAGCCTGCCTGCTGACTCAACAAAAATCCGGTCGTGTCGGTTGACCATGATTTCACTAATCTGCGGATCCTCCAGCAACGTCTGCAGCGGACCATAGCCGACGGCATCAGATACGACAGCACCGACAAGCTGGCTCTGGCGCTGCAGACTCAATCCCGAAGCATGCTGCGCGATCAGATCCCGCACGAGCGCCTCGCAACGCTCCCGCAGCACATCATCGGGCAAGTTTGCGAGATCGTGTTTGCGCACATCCATTTGCCGCACCAGCGCAGCATGCAGCGTTGCCCTAAGAGAAAGATCGGCTCCCATACCACCATCACCAGCATCGCCTGCGACGCCCGTCTGCTGCTGATAGGCAATCGCATCGATCTGGGCCATCAGGCAATTGGGCTGCACACGCATTCGGCAAGGTCCAAACACCACGTCATCAGTTTGCAGCAATGGGTAATGCTGCGAGATCCGATTGCCGTTGACACGCGTGCCACCGAGCCTGCCCAGATCCTCGAGCTGAAGAAATTCACCGAATTGCGCGATGCGCAGATGTTCGCGGCCGACACGCCAGTGATTAACCTTGATGTTGCAGTGCGGATCACGCCCGATAAGGCATGGCAGCTCAGCCTGCTCAATGCGGCTCGTGCCATCTTCATAGTCCAGATAAACTTCGATCATCTGCCTGTTTCGCCCATCAGTTCATTTCTCATTGATCATCACTTCCCCATTGGCCTGAGCTGGTCTCTGGCTCATACCGCTCCCAGACATTGACCAACGGTTCGTGTCCTGTCATCGGCGCAACACCTTGATGAAAAATGTGTCCGGACAGGCCCAGCGCCGCCTCGCGATCCGTTTGCTGTTCAGGCCGTCGTTCTAAGGATCCTGGCTGCTGATTGGTTTGAAAACCTGTAACCCACTCCGATACTTGCACGGGATCTGCAGGCAACCCCGCAAGGGTGATCCGGGTAGCACCAGCAGTCTCAACGTCCGCGTAAGCCTTTGCCAGACGTGCGCGGTTGCGCATTGACGGGTGATCCGCATCTAGCACAACAGGTGTCACCAGAATGGCCAGCTCAGTCTGCCGCGAGCGCTCCTCCTGGACACCCAGCAGACGCTCAAAAAAATTCGCCTGCGGTGAAGGAGCCCCCCGATAGCTGTTCGATCGGTCACTGGACATGAATCCAGCCAGAACCATGGTCTGCCCCGAGTAAGCATTGAACTGTGTACTGGCCTTGCGCACGCGCATCGCGGGACCCGCTGACGTCACAATGGATGGATCTACCGCGCTAACCTCGACTTCAACGCTGGCCAGTATTCGCCCTCCTGGGCCAAGCTCGGGAGTGACATTAAGTGCAACGCCGTATTTTTTAAACTCGGTATGGGTGCGTCCCTTGGTATCGGTGACAGCATAAGGAACCTCACCGCCCGCCAGAAAAGTTGCAGCCTTTCCGGTGCGCGTCACCAGTTGAGGCTGCGCCAGCAAGACGGCCTCCCCACGATCCGCCAGTGCATGTAACTGGGATGTCAAGGCGGTGCTCAGACCCATCCATGCCTCTGGCCTGCGCAAACTCCCGACCGTCTGGTCAGCCGGCCCAGTCGCGGCCTGACCAGTACCACCCGGTAGAGCTGCACGCCCAACCTGCCACGCCAAACCTGCCACACCACCCGATCCTTCAGCAGCTTCCCAGCGCACACCCAGCTCACTCAAACGATACGTCGGCAACTCAATCACCAGCACGTCGAGCATCACCATGGGATCCCAGCTCACGGACCCTGTCATGTCAACCACATCAGGATAACGCGAGAGAACTTTTTCAATGATATCCCTTTGCATGGTAGTCACGCCATGGGCCTGAAGCACGATGTGATTGCCAGCGCTCCTGACGGACACGCCATCCATGCCTGCGATCAAGGATCTGATCTCCATCATTGTCTGCTGCTTGCCAGCGGGCTGGACCTCGACCTGAAATGACTCCCTCTTGCCGCTGTGATCCCAGATATCGACGGTGGTGCTTCCCGCATGCTTTCCAAACAAGATCACTTCCGAGGGACTCGCCGCATTGGCCTGCAAAGTCTGACTGTTACCGACTGCAACTTGACGGGCAGACGGTACCTTGAGCACATGCGCATGACCGACCTCAAGCTCGATCGTGGCACTCGGGGACTGTACCGATGCTCGATCGTTAGATCTCATCGACGAGGCAGATGAAGCGCGGGTCTTTTCTGATGAACGCCGGGGTGAGGAAGGCTTTTTTGATGGAGCCACTGATGTTGACGCCGGAGCCGTTGCAGGTTCAGAGTCCCGGGCGGCTACCGCAGATGATGGCGCTGTTAAAAGCATAGCAGTCACAAGCCATACAGACACAAGTAAAACAGAGGTCAGCAGACTCGCACTCAGAGCACTCTCAGGCACCAGAGGCAGCGAACTGCGAAGATTTCTCATGGCTGTGATACCCCTGCGCTCGACTCTCTGTCACCGTAGATAATGTCTGGCACATGGACTTTGCCGAATGATGCCTCAACACCTGCGTATCCCGCCAGATGATCCGCAGGCGCAACCGTTGTGCTCTGCATGCCGCTTTCCGACATCTGCACAGCAGTCAGCACACCATCTTGCTGAGCTGCAATGAGCTTTGCAGCCTGCTGCGGCGACACATCAAGCGTCAGCGACTCCTGGCTCTCACCTGTACGGTCAAGATCCGTCCGGGCGACTTGGAGCACCCGAATCTGACTGAGCAGTAAAGATGTGATCCGTCGCCCCTTATGTTCGAAGGTGACATACAGATCGATGATCTCGCCAGGCTGCACAAGGCCAGAGGCTGGGCTCATTCGGCTAATCGGCATCGTGACAGCACGCCGTCCCGGAGCAAGCAATCCAAGAAACTCATTGGGTCGTGGTCTTTTCATGCGTGCACGAGACAGTGGCATACCGGCGAGTACTGCCTCGGTGAGCTCAAGACCAATGATCTGCTCAATTTCGTCAGCCCCATATGTGTCTGGACCCACCCAGGAGGGTGCAAACTCGCGCAAGGCGAGATGCTCTATCTTGATTGTGGTGCGGGCAGCCAGATCATCAACGGCCACGATCCGCTCGATCAGTACCACTGGCGCATCCTTCGCGGGTGCAGAGGAGTGCTGGTTTAGATACCGATTAACGCCGTAAATCGTCAGCAACGACAAAACCAATGGGGCGGCCAGTTTGCCTCCCCACCCTTTGATCCACGACCGCTTCGGTGTTCCTTTCGCCGCCGGGCTTTGAAGGCCCGAAGCCTGACTTCGCACAGTATTTTTTTCCATACCGGATGTCGACATGATTTTTACAGTGGCATCACTTGGAAGTCTCGTGTTCCAGCAGCACATCCGCAGCACCAGATTCACGATGAATCTTGCGCTTGAAGCGTTCAAGAATTGGTCTTTGCACCTGCGGATCAGCAAGCTTGTCGGAGTACTTAGCCAGAATCGTCTCCACAGACTCATAAAATCTGTCAGCAGCTTCGTCGTCCAGCGTTCCGATTGCACCTTGCTTGCGACTCATGGCATCGATAAATAACTCCTTCTGCGCCACTTCAATGGCCGAAAAAAGAATCTTGATCTGCTGCGGATCAAACGATTGAATCTGGTCAAACAGCATCTGTACACGCCATGAGAGATCATCGCGTTCGCCCAGAAAAGTCACGGCATCTTCGTCCAGCATGACGTCCGAGACCAGATGATGCTTCTGCAGAAACTTGTTCATCGCGCTTGACCAAGGACTCTCGGTGCAAAACCACTCGAACGACACGCAAAGTTTGCCAACCAGATGCGCGACTGGCTGAATTGCAGGCTGATTCAT
>CAZBIN010000135.1:6965-8264 GCA_964491995.1 uncultured Orrella sp. | reverse complement strand
CGCGATTCGACTCATTGCAAGCGCTGCCCGAGAGCAATTCACTGACTGGGACTCTCGCGATTTCCGGCACTGCCTGGCCGCGATCGTCAATTATCTGTCTCTCGTTCCCGAGAGTCGGCCGACCGGAATGACCAGGCGCTCCAGCCCGGAGGACACCTGTGTGTGGGCAGAGCGACTTGAAGCGTTGTCCTGGATCACACCACTTTGGAATACATTGCTCGATTCCATGGCGTCGCACGCTCATGCGAATAACGAGTCTGACGACCAGATCCAGGCATTTCGCGCCCAGCAACACATCGTGATCGCACGGGTCAGGCATGAGGCTGCATCTCGCAACCCTCGCGTTGCACGATGTGCAGGCTGGACGGCGGATCAGGAAAACCAGACGTCGGGTCGGACTCAATCTTCCGACCAACTGGTCGTGGTCACCAGTCCGATCCCCGCCTCCAATGACAAGGAGGATCGGGCAATCTTGCAGCAATACGAGAAGCTGCGCCAGCCACTTGCCTTGGTCGCGCTCCCTTCGATGGAACAGATCCTTTTTATCCGGCAGCAGCTACTGGCGGAGTTCCCCTGGGCGACGCAAGCCGTAAACGTGGTGATGAGTGACTTGCTCGCCAGAAAGCGGCATGGCGCACAGCGGCTTGGCATGATGCCGATCCTGCTTGTCGGACCACCAGGAGCCGGTAAAACCCGATTCGCTCAAAGGCTTGGGGAACTTTTGCAGACAGCCAGCCTGGTGCTCGGCCTTGCGGGGATGTCAGACGTCAAAGTACTCAAAGGCCTCGCACGCGGATGGGCGAGTGCCCGACCGTCCCGGGTGGTGGAGTTCATCCTGCAAACCGGCATTCCCAATCCGCTCGTGATTATGGATGAAGTTGACAAGACTGGTCAGCATCATCAGGGTGGCAGCCCGCAAGACGCCTTACTCGATTTGCTCGAACCCAGCAACGCCAGTCGATATCAGGACATCTACCTGATGGCATCCTGCGACCTGTCGCACTGCCTTTACGTGCTGACCAGCAACTCAGTTGACCGTTTGTCCGAGCCGCTCTTGAGTCGATTGCGTCCGGTGTATTTCCCGAAACCGGGTCCCGAGCATGCCTCCATCCTGATCGAAGGTGTGACCCGTGATCTGGAAAAGTCCTGGAATCTGCCAGAAGGAGCGATCACGCTCACGCCTGCCGAACATCAGGCACTCAGGGGTCTGGCGCCTCGCGAAATGCGGTTTGCACTGATCAGCATCCTTGGCAGCGTAGCGGTCGCTTCGAGTGAGCAGCTGAATTGATGTGCGGCTTC
>CAZBIN010000135.1:0-6955 GCA_964491995.1 uncultured Orrella sp. | reverse complement strand
ATGCGTGTCGTGTGTCTCTGCTCTTTGAAGTGAAGCCTCTACTTCTTGACTGCCTTCGGAGATGTGTGCCGCAAGACCAGGCATCGAAGCAACGCTTCAGCGATGCTGTCTCCGGTGCTCGTCAAATCGTCGATCTGACATTGAACGACACCGTCCTTCACATAGATCGATGCTCCATGCTCTATAGCTTCGTCCAGAGGCGAGGCGATGAGGCTGTCACAAAAGCTAGAGTCTTTCTGTATTTGGTCATCCCGCCCAAAACACCACAACTTCTTTGCGCGCTCAGCATAAATGGCGAACGGGCCTTGCGGGGACCCGAGTATTCGACAGTTGTGAGCTTTCGCGTAAGCAAAATCCAACTCGACTCCGCTGAGTTGCTGCACCTTCTCCGCTTTCATTGTTCCCTCTCCTAAAGATCCCATGACCATGGAATACATGACTTCGTCTTAATTCATAATAGTCTATTTTGGACTATTTTTCGATGACGAGCAGTCTATCGATGTCACAGACAGCGGCGTCGCATCAATGGACAAGTCGATTCACAGCCAGGAATACCGGATCTTTCTGAAAACGCTACGTCAGGTGCGTAAGAGCGCGAAAGTCACCCAAGTAGATTTAGCCGAGAGGCTGGGCACAACACAAACCGTGATCAGCAAATGTGAACGCGGGGAACGCAGGGTTGATGTCATCGAGTTGCGGGAATGGTGCCTGGCCTTGGGAGTGGGACTTGATGAGTTTGGATCGATGCTTGAGACGGCGATTCGGAAACGCACCTAAAGGGCTCACCCCCATGTGTACTTCAAAGTCCCCTTAAAAATGGGAGGATTACCGAAGCGGCACATCGCCATGGTTCAGTCACGGACAAACAGTCTCTTGTCCTAGTGAACCGGAACGGCCTCAGAAATCCGGATTCTCGCTGCCTGCGGATGCGCAGGATTCACCCGCGCACTGACCTCAATTCTCGTCACAACGAGTGGAATAATCAGGACGGCTGACTGCTGTAACTGAAGCCAGTTATCACCGACCTTTTGTGCGACCGCACTGTCTTGACGATCCCATCCTTCTGGCAGATCGTCCATGTTGAACTGGCTGACCGGCAGGTCGTCCGGCACATCGGTCATCACGCATCGGTGCGAAGGCGGCACTTTTCGGGTATTGGTATGAGCCAGCACTTCCAGCAAGGGATGAGGTGTAGGACCAACCCAAACAACTTCGAGATCAATTGAGCCCATCGGAAAACGTCAAATGTGGCTCACATGGGCGATGCCAGCAGCCGATCTATGAAGAACATGTTTTCTTGGGACAGTGGTTATCGAGATGTCAAATAGACTGTGACGCCCAGCACATTCACATTGCGTTTAAGTTTGAGCGCATTTGTCAGCCCATGTCTAGCACTATTGTAATGTAACTCCACAATTATGAAGAACAAAATGTAATGTAATTTCAGGGGATCCAGAGGAGATTTCTAGGGTTGAAACTCCCAAATTCCTTACCGCTCACTGAAAAATATGGCGTTTATCTGATTTGAGCATCAAAACCTGCTGACCATTGACCCAAAAATAGCATCTGCAGGTCATAAAATAAATAACACTTTCTCTATGACAGAACGAGTGGCCAGAAATTTTGACCGTTTATTACATTTTAATAACTTAAAAACTTTGACCTTCTGTTTTTGGCTTGAAAAATGGCATGAAAAGTGACCCAGTCAGTGAATCTCCCAACATGAGCCGCACCACCCAGGCGAACAGACGCATTTGGAGCGAGACAAGATTAAATTGATTCTGATTGATTCTGATTGATTCTGATTGATTCTGATTGATTTCTTAACCTTACCTCTACCTTAGATTGAATTGCTTTTAATTGACTTTGATTGCTCTCACACCATCCTTTCGCAAAGATATGAATTGATTTTTAATGCTTTCCATTGATTTTGATTGCCCTCGCGCCATCTCCCGTAATGATCTGAATTGATTTTCAGTGCTTTTAATTGACTTTGGAGATCCCCCAAAGGCAGACTGCGATGCGATTGAATTGCTTTTAATTGACTTTAATTGACTTTGATTGTCCCCACGCCATCCTTGCCATCCGTCCAGCAAGGATCTGAATTGATTTTCAGTGCTTTTAATTGATTTTGAGGCAATCTCAAAGTCAGCACAGATTCCAATTAAATTGTTTCAAATTGATTTTTATTGACTTTCGATCACCCTAAAAACCAGAATTGCTTTCGATTGAGTTGCTTTTAATTGACTTTGATTGACATCCGCCCTGTAATGATCTGAATTGATTTTCATTGATTTTTATTAAATTTGGCGTAACACCGACACCAACGGCTGAGTGGACCATCCCAAAGACAATGCTACGGGATGGTGTTGCATTTCATCCGTAATGTATCCGTCAATTCATGACGTGTCGGGCAATTTCAGTTCTAAAACTATCATCGCAAGTCAGGTTGACAATAGAAAATAGCTCCCCACCCTCAAAGCGTCGCACATCCGGGCATCACCAAAAACACGCAGATAAAGATCACTCTCGCCCTAACATCGCCGCCGACAGACGCTCCTATCCCTAGAATCTAATCACCTCCTTATATTTTCATTGGCACGAGCCTAAAGAAATAGCAATTGCAGCCGTAAACATGCATATCCATTCCTAACGAAAGGGTATGCACCTTTATGCGATGCACAAACAATCTGGCGACCACCGACATACCAGTGGTGACTCACCCGAGCAAGAGGTGCCCGTCATTTAATGGGAGCACCGTTCTTCAAGGGCTCTGGTCAAACCCGCGCTCCGTAGGACGTGCCAGCGAACATCGCCAAATCATTCAAGCCTTAGGTTCGCTCAACGGCTCATACCAAAGACATTGTTATCTTCTCAATCCCATTGAAAAAAGGGATTGAGAAGATGACAATCCCTACAACCAAAGAAAGCGACCATGTTCATCATTATCCTGATATTGGACAGTACTTGGCGCACAAAGGAATCACGGACAGACAAACTCTGGCAACGGTCAAATCACTGAACTTAGAGCAGCTGCCCTGGACATGGTGGGCGTCTTTGGCAAAAGTTGTAAAGTCAACGCTTGCACAGGAAGGACCAGGAGGGTTGATCAAAAGATTTGAAACCATTAAGGGGCACCTGGACTATCTATCCGGCTTCAAACTTCACATCATGTCGACGCCACAACAAATTCGAAAAGAATATCTCGGCAAGGTTAAATCCATCGATGTCAATGCAAATTTGCCGGATTTTGTCATCTCTTTAGCCCAAGCAACAGAACACATTGCTCGAGATTTATTGATAAACCGGATCTCGGGCAATAAAAAAATGTCCAAAGAAACGTCGCGTTTCATGGAAATTCGCGAGCACTTCCAGATCGAAAGCTTCAACAACACCTATCCGCATCTGACCAGAGACCAAGCAAAATCAGCGTATCTGGATCGACTCAAGGCTCGCTGCATCGACGTGAAACACAGACAAAAGGAGACTGCATTATTCTGCTACGAAGATTTGAGCTGGGTCGGTCGCGTCTTTTACATTACCCTACCGTCCATGTACCACCCTGGACCGATCAATGGGCGGATCAATGAAGAATGGATAATGGCGGGAAGACCATCACCGAAAGACGGATATGATGCGCTTTTGGAGGTGATTCAGGCAGCTCGTAAAAAAGCGGCAACAAAAAAAATATTAATTGTCGGGCACAGACTCACAGAGGTGCAATCGTTTGGACGACCCCACTTGAACATGCTTGTTCACTTCAAGGATGACGCTGATGCTGCTGAGTTCGAAAAAATACTACGTGAGAAGTATGCATCCCGTTTTCAGTCAATTGATGGAACTCAAAGGCACCGTCATGATCGGGGTGGCTTTAAGATCCGCAGTGAACCAATCGTAACCCGTGTTTTAAAAAGTAAAGAGGATACGCTGCAGGCATCATGGTATGTTTCAAAAAACATGGACTATGATGTAAACCATGCACCAGAACAGACTGCGACTAACGAGAATGGCAATCGAAATTCTCAAGACCTATTTGCCAGATCACTTTGTCCAGAGAATCAATATCGTCACAGGGCACCTGAAAAGCCTAAAGAAGCGTCTGACAGGATGGTCTGTGCTCTGTGGAAAATTAATCAGCATGGAGAATGGCAAACTGGCCGAAAGCAGTTTGTCTGGTCGAGAATGCGCGAAATATCAGAGCATCAGATCAATGAGTGCCAAGCACGTGACGTGATACCACCATCTCTTTTAGCGATTTGGCAAGCGGCAAATCCACAACACCGCAGTTATCGGAGTTTTTTACGACTGACCCATCCGTTAACGCCGATACACAAGCAGATTCCTGTTTGGCTTGATGACATGGTAGACAACATGAATACCACACGCAAACCACTTGGAGCCTACCCATCAAATAGGTTCAGAACCAGCACACCAATCCCCATCACAGTTTTGAAACATGATTGTGGTTATCTATCTCTAGGTCAATCATGCATACTATATCTAACGAGTGAGACGGATAACCGCATAATTTTCGTGAGATTACGACCGACCCCGCTGATGAAGAAAAATAACAACTCAACAGCACCTCCAGATTAGAGTTTCTGGCAAGTCGACCAAATTGAGGCTATCAACCACCATTATGCAATGCGACCTGAGATTTCGGGCAAGAATGTTTTCGACGAACGCCATGCTAATTTTAACTTAGTCATCCTACTGTTGACGAGATTTTCTTTGAGGATATGCCCGACTATTGAAACTACCAATTCGACGACAACCCCAACACGGTCCATGCCTCTTCGGCATCGCCACAGCGTACAGTTCAGATTCGAAGTCATCCAGACTGGACTGGTCCCGAGTGGTGGCGTGACCTGGCCTGAGGATGACCACTTGATCACCATCGTCAGACTCTAACCGCTGAGCTGAAGCTGGTCACTCGGGCGCCAACACCAGCGTGACGTGCTGCGAGCTCATCTCCCAAGTCGGACGCACCCGATCACCTCCGTACCACCTGCTGATGGGATGATCAGCAGATCTGAGTGCAGGGGGCCCCCTTGGTTGCTATCGATCAGCGTGTATGGTTTCCGAAAGAGCGGCTGTGATGATTCCGATCGAACAGTACTGGCTCGCGACCGAGCAGGGTGGCATGCGATCAGGCATGCAGACCATGCTGGACAAGATGGTGTCCGTTTCCGCCAAGGCCAACGACACGTAGGCGAAGAACTCCTGGTTCATGGTGTGTTCACCTGCCAGAGCGCCCTCCGATCCCAATCTGCAGGAAAGCCCATTCGCTGCGGGTCAATGGAGTGCTGTAACAGCAAAGTTTTCAAGCGCCGCTTCCAGTAATGCTGAGGGCTGATGCTGTCGAGCAACCATGCCAACACCGTCAGCGTATTGTAGAGACGGCGAGAGTCCTGAGGGTTCTGACTCGCCGCGAGCGCGGACGGGCGGTGGCCCGGCATCCGGAAAGTGAAGGTAAACTCGCGATTCCACAAGCGGCTGTGGTGCGCGCAGAGATTGCGAATGACGCTAAGATGATGCAGAAAGGACGTGAGATTGGTTTCGTCCATGTCATAGCGGTGTGCCACCGCATTACGATCAGCACCGTGGCGCAGATTGCCATACCACTTGGACAACTGGCCAAGCGTCATGATTTCGACCACAGCCCACACCGGAGGCAGGGACTCATCGTACTTCTGGTAATAATGCTGCAGAAATGTTTC
Organism: uncultured Orrella sp.; assembly: GCA_964491995.1. Classification (GTDB taxonomy): domain Bacteria; phylum Pseudomonadota; class Gammaproteobacteria; order Burkholderiales; family Burkholderiaceae_B; genus Algicoccus. The sequence goes on along the minus strand of CAZBIN010000135.1, from coordinate 1,235 downwards.
GTGACTCTTACGCGCCTCGGTTTCCAGCTTCTGGCGTTGCTGGGTGTAGTCCCAGTTAGGTGCGGGCTTCTTAAACAGACTGGCATTGAGGTGCGCGTGCGGGCCATAGCAATGCGCCAAGGTGTAAGCCCAAGCCCGTGCGTGCGGAAACTTCGGCGCGTTCAATGGCATCAAGCACCTGCAGGCGCAACTCACGATCAAAGATGTACAGGTTCAGGACATCGACGAAACGGGTGCCAGGCTTGAATACATGGCTGGCATGATCGGCCTCGAAAGGTAGCCAGTAGGCCGCCAGCCGGTAGTAGTTGAGGTGTCCGAGATAGTGAAGCGCTTCGGCACGATCGTCGCAGGCCAAGCCGCGCTGGATCAACTGGTCGAGTTGCTGGTCGTGGGTGAGCGGGAGCTTGTTGAACTGCTTTTTTCCGCCCTCGGAAAAAAGTAATCCCTCATGGTGCGCATCATTGAGATGCGTGGGGGGTGTTGTTGATCAACACTTTACACAAAGGCATCACCTTACGCCAGAATAGGTGGACGCCCCAATCGCACTCACCACTCACGGCACTGCGTTTAAGAACGGGTTTTGACTTTCCCTCGGTTCTTCGTCCCCAAAAAGAAAAGAAGGGGAGCGAGGTTTATGCTGCCTGCTACCCCAGCTTCGGTTATTGCATATCAACTCGAGTAGACGTGCTGACGCGTAATGGAAATAGAGCGACCAACAAATGAGGTCCAGCGCGCTTCGGTTCTATCCCCGATTCTGGGGCAGACTGCTAAGAAATAGCGACAGTCAGCAATCGTTGTGCCATCTCCGGACAGTCTTGTGAATGCTTATTTTTACGAACGGTTACGCATGGTCACGAATCTACCTCCAACAAAAACGATGCCACGGTCATGGGTAGGACCCCATTTATGGATATATGCATGAAAACTTCAGGATGACTCCTTTTGAGTGAATCCGGCTGCAGTGCAGATACAGACCCATGATGGTCGATTCACCCTTTATTTGATCCGATGTCCCCAAACCCCTACACTTTCGGCCTTCGCCTGGCTGAATGTAGGACGATTCGTCATGTGCTGGTAAAGATCCGCACTACACCAGTAAATCCTGCGACCCAGTTTTATGGGCTCTGGCAAAACGCCTGTCTTGATCCATCGATACAACGTGTCGTGCCCTATTCCTAATTCTCGCTTAACATCAGCAGTGGTCAGGAAATCGGTGCCACCAGGGCGGATTTGTC
>CAZBIN010000134.1:0-8266 GCA_964491995.1 uncultured Orrella sp. | reverse complement strand
TTCCGGGCATATCGGCGACCAGCTCCTAGCTCACCATTTCTGGACCAGCCCGATGCTGTAGCGAGCCGATACAAGGAGCCCTGCTACTCAAGATAGGGGCCCAACATCTGCGACATGGCTAGCAACCAGTGCTCCGACAGCCACAGGCAGCAATCGGCCGATTCTGTTGAAAAAGTCGGTTTCCGAGAGAACTACCTTTCGGCAGCTCAAAACCGCTCGATTTCGGCGTTGCTACGTAAAAACCAAGACAGCGCCGTCTTCTGAGCGAACCAGATTTCAACGTCGCTAATGCGCTTTCATGGGCAAAAATCGCGACGGGACTTTTTCAACAGAATCGGCCAATAACGGTCACTTGACTCCCGTGTCTTTCGCTGCCTTTAGGCTTCGGTTTACGAGTTCGAGATTATGTGCGGTGGGATGCCATTCTGACCATTTGGCGAATAACCCTGCAAGCCAGTGCGTGCGGCAGCGGGTGCAATGGTTAGCAGCAGGTCAAGCCGAGGCAGTTTGATTTTTTAACTCTGTCAAACAAAGATACTTGGTAAACACATCGATCATGTGCTGATGGTGTTGCGCGGATTGAGCGTCTCCCCAACGCGTTTATGGGAATAGATAAACTGCATCTTCAGCGAATCGATGCACTTCCGATTATGGTTCAGGAAATGCGCGCACTTCTCGTCGAAGGGTTTGTTGCCATATTCGGAGTTGATGCCGCACAAGACCAGTGCCCAGTTGCCGAACGTATCGAGCGTCTCGTCAGGCACGCGATGGCGGCCCATAGCTTGTGCTGCCTACGGCAAGATATGCTCGATGGAGTTTTTCGCCGCAATCCTGAACTAATTGTGATACTGGGAGGAGGAATCATAGCCTGCAACAGGATGATGGACTGCCCAGACTTGATCGCACGGCAATGACCATGCGGGTAATTTAATTGCATCAGACAGCAAAATCGGTGGGGTCGGCGATGCCCCTTGGATTCACGACGCTTGAAAGTCGATTGGTGACTGGACGCCCAGATAACCTCGGCAAGAAGTGAACCCGACCGAGAAAATCCTCTGCAGCTGGGTCATTCGTTTTTTAACCGACCACAGCGGAAGACTACGCCGGATTGCTACCGCCTACCGGAGCAACTGAAATAGTCGCCACCTAGACATTAGCAGGTGCGTCAGGGTAGAAAGCCTCAAACTTGTCATGTGGGAAGAGTGACCGAATTTTGTACACCGCATTGGTGAGGAACTGCGTCTTCTCCGCATCGGCGTAGTCACCGCTGTATCTGCCGGAGAAGAAATTGATCTCCCAGTAGCCGCCCTTGGGCTTCATCTCGCCAGCGATCCGAGCAGCCTTCATACCAGTCATACTGGGATGCCCAAGCTCATCCGGTTTAGGAATATCTTCAGCAATGAACAACTCCCCATCTTTACCAATGGCCCAGATAAGCTGGCTTTTGGAGGCTGGGTTATTGGCCACTTCATCCGCTACCTTTTGGTACGCCTTGTGAACCTGAACCAACGGAATCTGCTGTGGATCCCAGATTCGCTCTACAGTCGGGTTGGTACCTTCCCCATCTCGCGAAACCTCGTTGACCTTGATGTGGTTGGGTGCACGCAACGTGCCATACATGTCGTTAAGGTGGCCCTCGTAATCCTCACGGCGCTGCTTGATGGCCCTGGTAAAAGCTGCGAAGAAGTGCTCATCATCCATCCCGGCGACTTGGCACTCCTGTCCTTTGAAACCACCCAACATAGCATCTGCGTAAATCGGATCGTGGATGTAGATTCCCGAAACAGCGTTGCCCAATGGGATATCAGTGGCGTCCAAGAACACCCGAAAGGCACGCTCAGAATTCCAGAAGAAGTCGATTTGCCATTGCAAACGAGCCAGATTCCCTGTCAAGAAACTCAGCTTCTCCTTCCGCCAACGAATCATCCTCTCTTCATCGAGGGTGTATTTTCCTAGGACATCGCCGACCTTACGCAGGGTGTAGTGCTCTCGAACCTCCTCCCGAGCCTGAGCAATTGATGCGAGCTTGATCTCATAGGTGACTTCGGGCACATCGAAACAAAACTCAGGACAGATCTCATCTACCAGATAACCCAAGACTTGATCAGAGATGCGCTCAGCGGTGCCACGAGCGAATTTGAAATCGATCCGTGTCTTCTTATCTGCCGGGACGATTGAAATGTCAGGAACAATAATTTCGTGAGGAGGGATCCATGTTGTGGCATCCGGCTCCCGAATGGACATCGCTAATCCCCACCGATCCTTCAGCTCGTCCGGAGTGGACTCACCCAAGAATTCCTTGAGCATAACCATTTCAGCTCGAGCATACGGGCCAAGACGGTCGTCGTGTACGTACACCCACTTCTTAATGCTGTCCCGGAAGTCATACCCAAGAGCGGTGATTGCATGCCCTGCCTTGAGGTGCTCTCCAGCTTCGTCGGGTTTGGCACCATAGACCTTACCCGTCAGAATGACAGGTAAGTCGCTATCGATGTGAGCAACAAGCGACTCGCGGAATGACTCTGGAGACGACTTTTCGAGATTGGTGTTGTGGTATCGAAGACCTTCCACATCCAGCGTTCGCTGAATTTGCTTGTTAGTAAGCTCTTTATTCGGGAAACCGTTGCTTGAGCCGTTCACAAAATTCAAAGCGGCTGTGGTGATCTCACTGCAGGACTTGATGTCCTTCACGCCCCGGCCAGGCAAGCTGTGGAGCGCCGTCCAAATGGCGGTAGTAGCACACGCTGCCACGACCTTGTCCTGCTCCTGAAAAGCAATCGAATCGATAGTGAGCTTGATGCCGAAGAGGTTAACATCATAACGCTTATCGATTTTTTTCTTGCCCACGCCACGATCTCCGCTAACGCGGAGGCAGGTTTTCCCCACGAATGTCCTGGTTAGCGGTTTGATAACCATGAAGCCAAGGTAGTGCGACTGCAGTTGCTTGATGGTTTTTACAGCCTTTTTATCCTCGATGTCGGCCAGCGCTTCAGGTGCGTCACCCGCCAGCAGTGCATCCAGTTGCTTGTGGGTCAGATCGCAATTGAAGAAGTGGAGACGAGCGCACTTATATCCGTCATTGCGGAACCGTCCCAGGTAAAAGCGGGAGTAGTCCTCAAGAAAATCTCGGTCGATGTACTCATGCTCGAGCAGAATGCTCCCTACCGTCTTCTTGCTCCTCTTAAGCTTTGGCATGAAGGACTTCAGGTAGTTATAGATGTACTTAATCTGAGGTTTTTCGAAGATGTCAGCGTGATCATAGCCGTATGGCTCATGAATCAGAGCTGCCAGCGTCGCTTCCTCGAAGCTGGTGATGAGATATGGAGTCATTGTGATCGCGCAAAAAAAAGCAGCCCATCAGGCTGCTTTCGTGTAAAGAGATTTATTAGAGGCTGCAGGTCTTGGCCAGCAGCGTCGCGGTGACTTCTTGGTTAGCGAATTCACGTGCCAGACGGGTGTTGGTCTTCGCCATGCGATCACGAGCCGCCTTAAGGCTGGCTTCATGAGAACCCTTCCGGTTACGGGCCTCTTCGATCATACGCTCCAGAGTCATAGCTCCATCCTCTAAGAATATTGGTTCCACGGTGCATCAACGAATCCAAATGCGCGACCACTGACTCCACTGGACAGCAACGTGGTACCGACGCGCTTGCGGCGGCGGCGCGGATTATCGAATCCGGTCGTCAAGCTCCACAAGCAGTACCTATCGTTAGCCGACAAGCGGCATCACGACTGTAGTCCAGACCGAGCAAAAGCTCCAAGGTTCACGAACAAACAGCCACAGGATCTGCCAAACGGTAGCGCCGTCACAGTTTTGCTTCCCAACAAAATCGTGACAATTCTCCCCTACTAGCCGGCGCTAAAAACGCCAAAACCTCCATCACAGAGAGGCCCTAGCAGGGCGAGAATCATTGGATAAACCGAGTATGGCATATGGCGATCATACACTTAAAGTGTAATTTATGATTTTTGCGCACCATTTTGGTGCGACTAGAGCGTCATTTCACCGGGCTGTACCAGTGATGAACTGATGATTTAGGCGGGGCGTGCGAGGTAGGTTTGGGGTGGTTGAGGGCCATTTCTCCTCCTGGGCCCTCTTCCTTTATATGACGCCCGTCGTTCGGGAATCACAAGCCGAGCCAGCTCTTAAGCCTGCTGATCAGCGACGTAGGCTCAACCGGCTGCTGGGTTGGTGCCGAATGACGATCTACATCGCCCACTGGCCTGGAAGGTTGCCGCCGTGCTTTCGCTTCGGCATCGCGCTTGCGTCCAGCGTTGATCGCCTCCTGGGACATGTTGCCGGCCCACTCGATGCGGCCCGACCGTACCCAGTAATGCGAACGACACTTGAACGTCCAGTTGCCAATGGAAGGTTTGAGGGACACCGTTTCACCATCGAATGACATCTGCCAGTCGGTTGGCGAAAATGGGGTGATCACCTTGTTGCCGCAACCACAGGCGCACAAGTGCGCTGCAGTTGCGAACTCCATTGACAGGTACAGCTCACCGGGCTCCAGCTTCTGTGGGAAGCTCTCAACGAACTGAGGCGTGAGGCTCTTGATGGTCATGGGCGCTCCTCGCTGTTGCCCATCTCGTTGATGTTGGTCGAGTAGGTGAAGTGGTCGGCCTGGACTTGGTCAACATAAAACCCACAGAGCCGCTTCCAGGTGCCAATCGCCAGTACCGCGTTGAGTGCATTCAGGTCAGCGATCTGAATGTTGGAGCGATAGGCATCCTCTGCGGAGTTCTCAGTGAGCGGCATGGTGCGCACGGCGTGATCATAATGTTCTGGCGTGAGGGTCGTCACACGGCACATCCCCCAGACCTGTTGTGTATCGCCAACGAGGTGAACCCCCATACCGACATCAAGCAGCGAGGTTTTCGTACCACGTAGCGCCTCCACCACCAGATCGCGCACCGTCGCATTATCGACACTGAGGAACACGTAGCCGAAGGCGGCCAGCTCAGCGACATTCTCGGCAGTGATCATGCACGCGTGGGCGGTGATGTTGCGGTGCATCTCCCCGTACTTCTCTTTGAGGTAGTCGACCTTATTCATCCCCCGCTGCAGGTCGGTAAAGGAAACAGCCCCAGGGTAACGAAACGCGTTGTGCTGCTGAAGTACGTCGCCATCGAACAGATGGATCTCCGCAACAGGCGTTTTAGCAACCTGATCTAGGATGTAGGCGCCGGTACCGCCGAGCCCCACCACCGCTACTTTCAATCCCTTGAACCTCTCGGTAGGCGCTCCGATGCCAGCGCGAGCTGATGCCGTATCGGTGTAGGCGAAAACCGTTTCCTCTGCATCCGAGCGGAACGGTGCAAAGGTCTTGGCAGTGACATGCTTATCAATGGCCTGAGCCTGGCCACTCAAAATCGAAACGTAGATCGAGACCTTTTCGTAGTAATCGGCATAGTTACCCGCCTTAGGCTTGGCCGAGAAGTAGTGGTTAACGACTAAATCCGACAACAGCTGATTGGTACCGCTGCTGTTGATGATTTGTTCGAGGGGGCGCCCTTGCGAATCGCAAGGGCGGTCACCGATGAAATGTGCCGTATGGTCGTTTGGACTGACTGCCACATCAGCGGTCAGGTTGAGCGCCATGACCAACACGCCTTTGCAAACCTGGCGCTGAGCGTTCACGTAGGGCACATCCCGAACCAAGAGATAACCTTCTTTGGCCTCCAGGTTGTACCCCTCGTTACGCAGGCGTAGGAGGTGAGGACTACGACTTATCAGTTGGTGTGACATTGAAGTGCATCCCCTTCTTGATACGGACGTGTTGGCCATCGACCAGGTTGGTCGCGGAGTTGCCTTCGTGGCCCTTCGCAAAGGTAACGGTGAAGTGGGCGTTCGGGTCTGGCACAGCTTCTGGGTAGGCCAGCCGTACTACTTCCCAGTAGGTGAGGTTGCGCGAGTGGACGAACACCGGCTGGGTGTTCACGAACACTTTGATGTTGATCTCCACCGCAGCGAAGTGCTCGACACCAGGACGTGCCAGGTCGAACAGGTCACGGTCTTCGATCAGCTCATCGTCATCACCTGGGATGACCAGGAAGATGTCGTACAGATTCGGATCGACGCCGGCGAGCGTCTTCAAGGTGCGTCCGGAAATGCGCTGTGCGCCCCAGTCCTGTGCCCGCCCATCAATGAAGAAGCGGAAGGTACGGTCACTTTTGAACGCCAGGAACTTCTCGATGCCAGCCTGGCGCAGGTCAGTTGTCTCACTCGGACTCAGCAACTCAAGGTGACCATTGGCGAGAACCTGGAACAGCAGGTACTCATCTACCGGGCGGAGCTCAGCAGCCTCCAGAACCTGCTGCCCAGTTGGAACAGGGTCAGCGATCACCAGTGGCCGGTACTCCAGCGCATCGTTGCCGAGCTGGATTTTGTACGGGCCGTGATCACGCACCTCGCGGCCCGCCAAAACGGCGGCAGCCACGTCCTCAACCTCAAAATCGTTCAACTGACTCATGGGTGAATCCTCGTATGTGAACCAAATGAGCTGTTGCCTGCACAGACAACACCACCATCCTTAAAAACGACCCGAGGGTCGTTGTCCAGCTAGACAACAGTGGACTTCAAAAAAAAGCCGCTTATCATGGATGATGAATCGCGAGCTGTTGTCTAGCTAGGCAACAGACTACTCCCGCCCGTTTGGGCAATGCAAGAGGTTGGAGAGAAAATGGATTTGGCTGGGTTCATCGCAACCATGCGTGAACGAAAAGAGCTGAGCTTCCGTGACTTGGAGAAACGTGCTGGCGACCTGGATCACGCGTATATCTGGAGATTGGAGAAGGGAGATCGAGCAGCTCCGTCAGAGGACGTTGTCATGCGCTTGAGCCATGCGCTTGAGCTGGATAACCGAGAGGGTGATGTTTTCAAGCTGCTGGCCAAGTCGGTCAATGTTGAGGACTCCCTCTATCACCTGATGATCTCTCGCACGGACATCCCATGGGAAGATTTTGAAGACGTAGCAACGATGAGCTTCAGAGGTGAACGTCCAAACACCGAAGAGGCCTGGCTCAAGCGGATCGAACTCATTCAGCAAATGTAACGACGAGGAGGTTCATGGACGAAAACGTTGTGATTTCACGGGCCAGGAAACTGCTGAAGGACGCAGGTATCAACACAGCACCTGTTGACGTCGAGGCGCTTGCGGTTCACTTGGGCTTCAAGGTTTCGCGTGTGGAGCTTCCCGATGGTGAAGCGGGCAGCACTTTTGAAAGGCGCGGACAGAGACACATCTGGGTCAACGAAAAGGACAGCTTGGTTCGACAGCGCTTCACCATCCTCCACGAGATCGCACACCACGTCCTGGAGCTGCCGTCAAAGCACGGCGAGACGGTACCCGCTGGTGAGCTTGAACGCTTCACGGGGCGTCACCAGGAAGAGATTTCGTGCGACATCTTTGCTGCCGAGTGCCTGGTTCCTTGGGCAATGATCCAACCGCTTGCGGAGGAAAAGGACTTCACCCTCGACCACCTTGCCGAACTGGCTGATCACTTTCAGGCATCCCGCTCGTGTATTGCTTCGAGGTTTGCGCAGGCCTCAGAAGGTCACTTGGCATTCGTCGTCGCAGAGGACGGCGTGGTTAAGTACTCCATTGGTTCCAAGGCCCTGCGCGAGGCGAGGGTGTGGATCACCAAAGGAATTCCCCTTCCTCAAAACTCAGCCGCAGCCAAAGCGCAAAAGGCCGGTATCAGTGGCCTTCAGGAAGCAGACATTGAGGGGACGGATTGGAGAAGCAGTGATGATGCTCATCGGTTTGCCTGCTACGAACAAGCCACCTACCACGCGCCGACCAGGCAGACACAGTCAATTCTGAATTTCGAAGAGCTCGATCAACGCCCTGTGTCGAACGACTACAGAGCAAACCATGATGACGATGACCTTCTGGAAGAGCTGGATGGCCGCCCTGGTTGGTCTAAGTATCGATAGTGACCGACCCACGATTTACACTGCCCAACATCAGACTGGCTAGGATCTTGTTTATTCCGGCAATACAACGCGATTCAACGGAGAAGCTGATGTCATCCTCTAGCCAGGAACCTGCTCACCGCCCTGATCTGGACGTGGCTGCATGACATTGAAGTCATCGGTCGCAAATCTACTGAAAGCAGTACGCGCCAAAAGAAATGTCACCCAGAGAAACTTCGTTGACCCAACAAGTCGCATGCACCTCTCAAAGCTTGAACTGGGCAAATGGGTTCTATCTCAGTTCCTCGAAGCCAGTCAGCAAATCTGCAAGATCGTGGTCACCGT
>CAZBIN010000133.1:0-8318 GCA_964491995.1 uncultured Orrella sp. | reverse complement strand
TGCCAAAAAGCGACAAATATCGAGGACGTTTCGACACCGAAAGCCGGTTCAAAAACAATCTCTACCCGACACTCCTCCACAGAACACTGCTTTCAAGGCATTCAACGCAGATCAGGACAGAAGGTGTGACATAAGATGTTGCATTGCCCTAGGGTTTTCCCTATAATTAGGGTATTCCCTTAAGGGACATCCCTAAACACAGACAACCACAGAGGTCAGCGACATGAACACCAAAGACATCAGCGTATCCCGCGACTCAAATTCTCTTTTGAACATTTCCAGCTCATTCAACCCATTGCTTGCAGAACGTGAGATTCGCGCAGCCGCACAGCAGGCCTTGGCACAGGCTGTCTTGCGTACCATCAAGCTTGCCTTCAAAAATATTTCAGCTGTTTTGAGCGATGCAACCGAATTGCAAAGGCAGCACGGCTCAAAAACTTACGGCGCAGTCTGATCACGCAGCACGCCCCGCGTTCGATAAATGGACGCGCTAGGTGACGCTTCATCGGGTTTCTGTGCAGGTTCGGGCGCAATAGCGGATAATACGGTTTCACTCCGCTACTGCGCCCGAAGACCGCCAGCTTCAATGCCTGATCAACACTCCCCTGCCCGCTCTCCATTACAAGACAATCCACCCAACGCCTCGCGTGGCAAGCGCTTTGCCAGCATGATGTATGAAGGGGTGTTGCTATTTGCAGTCGTTTTTATTTCTGACTATCTGTTTGATGCATTGACACAAAGCCGCCACGGTCTGATGCTTCGACCGGAGCGACAGGCCTGGCTTTTCTTTGCCATTGGGTTCTACTTCTATATCTGCTGGCGCGCCGGCGGACAGACGTTACCTATGAAAGCCTGGCACATCAAACTGACCCGCAGCGACTTGGGCAAACCGTCACCGTGGCAACTCGCAGCGCGCTACGTCGCAAGCTGGTTCATTCCGTTGCTCGGCGTGGCTCTGATTCACTTGTTTGTGATTTCTTCTGGTTTTAGATCTGCATACATGTTGGCGGTTGCTGCGCCATTCCTTATATTTATACCAACCTGGATCCGGCATGACGGGCAGTTCATGCACGACGTCTTGTGTGGTACACGATTGATTGACGTTCAATCGTTACAGACAAAGTCGTAGCACACGATCACAGGCGACGAAGCGGTAGATGTTGCCAACTGCGTCAAGCTGGTCCATGCTACGCGTTGTACAAGAAAAACTGGCACCGAGCCCCCGCTGCGCATGACTGATCTGTATCGCCCGCTGAGAGACGAATACGCCTGGCACGTGCCAAGGTACATCAACCTGGCACAGCGTTGCTGCCTGCAATGGGCCGAGCTGCCTTCGCATGCGAGGGCCATTGCGATTGAGATCGTCGGCCCCGACGGATACGCCCAAAGCATGAGCTTTCAAGGGTTATCGAATCTTGTCGCAAAACTCGCTCATGGCCTTGACAGGATGGGAGCGCGCCCCGGAGACCGGATTGCGATCGTCATGCGGGAGCGGGTCGAAGCTTTGGCCATCATGTTTGCCTGCTGGGTCAGGCAGTGCATCGCCGTACCGATGGTATCGAGCGAGCATGGCGACGTCATGACCCAGAGAATCCGGCAGTCAAGATGCCGGGTTGTTTTTATCGATGACAGCGAATCAGACAAAGTCCTCAGCGCACTGCATCGATGCAGCCGCGTACAGCAAATCGTCGGACTGGATGTACGGGCGGACAACATCATGTCCTGGGCAGGTCTTCTGGCTCGTCAACCAGAGCAACTCACGGTTGAGGCAACCCGGGCACAACAACCTGCGTTGCTCGCATGGCCGCGTCGACCTTCATCCGTTTATCCCCCTCAGACGGCATACCTGATCGCGCATCAGGCGCTGATCGGCAATCTGCCAGGATTTGTTGCAGCGAACAACTGGTTTCCAAGAGAAGCGTCAGGGATGCTGACCACTCTACCACTGATGTCCGAAGCGGGTCTGTTTGGCGTGATTCTCCCCTCTTTGTATTTCGGAATTGGTGTTCGGCTACAGTCAACATTGCCTCGTAACAACGACGCACTCGACTCTGGAGGCATCAGAATCTCCCATCTGAATACCACCGCAGGCATGCTGTGCCAGTGGTTGCGTCGCTACCCTGACAGCCCCGCATATGCACTCAAGGGTGTTTCCGTGTTCGGAGAGCTGTTATCAGCCCATTGGCGTGAAATGGCCAGCTCACGCTCCGGAGTTGCACCGAATTTGTGCACTTTTGTTGATGGATGTGGGTTGTTGTGGGGTAACAGTCATCAAATGTGGCCAGACCAGGTCGATCGTGCTGGCCGGGTATTTCCAGGTCATTGGCTTGTTTCGCAGCCAGCTCAACCTGAGGCACACGCTGAACATGTGCGTCACGAGATCTTTGTCAGTCGCTCAGACCCTGTGGGTGATCCAGATCCCGCGATCTATACAGGTGTATGGCCGCTCAAGGATCCTGCGGACATGATCGAACCGATTGATATTGTTCTCACACACCCGTGCAATCTGGTTGGACATGTCTACGATGACGGTGCCGTCGAGTCGGCAGGCTGGTCAGAAGATGTTTTGCAGATCGGCGGGCGCGCGACTCACCCGTTGTTACTCGAACAAGCTGCGATGTCGTTGCCGGAGGTTGTCATGGCGGCCGCGATTCATCCCCCCGGCAGAAGGAATGCTCACGACGAAGCCGAGGTCTGGCTGGTGGTAGAACTTCAGGGTACAACCAGTCTTTCCTCTGCTCTGCATAGTGGTTTAAGTCACCGTATACTGAAAAGTATTGAGGGTTTGATAGACCCCGGACTGCTGCATCTTGGCATTGCCCACAGAATCTCTGTCGATAGCCATGGGCACCCGCGCAGGGATCTGCTGCGTCTGCGCCACGGTCTCAGTGGCGTTCAGCCTTTGGCGGTTTCCTCTTCCCGAACGACCTGATCATTTTTAGGAATTTCCATGGCTTTATATCAAATTGACGACCTCACCCCCGAGGTGGACCCCACCGCATGGGTTTTTGAGAGTGCGATCCTGATTGGTGATGTACGACTCGCAGCAGGAGCCAGTGTCTGGCCCAATGTCTCGATTCGGGGCGACAATGCGCCGATTTCTGTTGGCAAGGGAAGCAACATTCAGGAAGGCTCCGTACTGCACGTTGACACTGGCGTACCTCTGACGATTCACGACAATGTGACAGTCGGGCATCAGGCCATGCTGCACGGCTGCACCATTGGAAGTGGCTCGCTCATCGGGATGCAGGCCATCGTCCTCAATCATGCCGTCGTGGGAAAAAACTGTCTGATCGGTGCCGGTGCGATCGTACCGGAAGGAAAAGTGATTCCCGATGGCAGTCTGGTGATTGGTGTTGGCAAAATCGTTCGCGCACTCTCAGAAGAGGAAATTGACCAGATTCGACGCGGCAATGCCTCATATGAGGCCCGTGCCAGGCACTTCGCCCAGAACCTTAAACGCGTTGGGTAAGTGACCAGTTTCATGTCAGATCAAATCAAGAAATTTTTGCTGGACGATCGGAGCGCTCGCGTAAGCGCCGTTGAAATGGACCACGTCTGGCACGAGGCAACTGCACGCCATCAACTCGCGCCGGCCGTGCGGGACCTGTTAGGTGAATTGATGGCTGCCGCAGCGCTGCTGGCTTCCAACCTCAAGTTTGAAGGGTCATTGCTGCTGCAACTGCAGGGACAAGGACCTATCCGGCTTATTGTGGTCGAATGCAGAGCGGACATGTCCATGCGCGCAACCGTCAAGCTCGGGCAGGTCGCAGTGACGGATCAGGTGGGTCTGCGTGCACTGATCAATCCGGATGGGCAAGGTCGCTTCTCTGTCATTCTCAACCCACCCAAAGATGCAGTCAATCTCCATCCTTACCAGGGCATTGTTGCGCTTGATTCGGACAGTCTTGCACAAGCGATCATGCAATATATGGAGCAATCAGAACAACTGTCGACTCAACTCTGGTTGTCCGTAACACCAGACCGGATTAGTGGCCTGATGCTGCAACGTATGCCCTCAACGGGAGGAACCCTGTCGGCGACTCATGAACAGGCACAAAGCTCCTGGGAAGAGGCGCAGATGATCTGCTCGACCCTGAGTCCCGAAGAGCTGGGAAACACGCCTTGCGATGATCTGCTGGCACGGCTTTTCTGGCAGCGACCCGTCTTGAGCCTGGAGTCCAAAACGATCCACTGGCACTGTGGATGCACCAGGGAACGAGTGAGCGCCATGCTGCGATCGCTAGGACAAGCCGAGGTCCAAGAAATCATCAGTCATGAAGGCCAGGTTGAAGTGAACTGTGAATTCTGCGGTGAGCGTTATGGATTTGATCAGACCCAGGCCATGAGCCTGTTCACCGAGCAGGATGACTCAGGCGGCCACTCAGGAATGATTCACTAAGCCAACATCCTGACATGACACCCTTGGGTCCCCGGGTGTGCGGGTGACCCAAGGGCCATGCTGCTAGCAGGACTCAATGTTATGAGCACCCTGAGCGTCATGCGGGTCATCAACAGGCATCCGTAGATTTGCCAATCGACCTGGGAGGTGTGAGGCATGCACAATCACGCACATGCTGATCCGCACCAGAAAACCGCTTTCAACAGCCTTCAGTCGGTCGCACGGGCTCGCCACTGCAGAGTGGCTTGTTGCTACCTTTGCTGTGATAGCAACCATTTCTCTGGCGATCGAAATCAGTCACTGGTTCTTGTTGCGTCAACATCTCATGCTTCATGCCCAGCGGGCGGTCGAACATGCGGCAATGGTCGGAGGTAAACCAGAGGATGTTTACCAGCATCTCACTAGGCACTTGCGGCCCGCAACACTGACGCCTGGTTACGTTTGCGTACTCGATGCGGTAGACGATCTGATGAAGGATTTTAAAGATCCTGCTTTAAGCCGTCATCATGGGCGTGCGTTGATTCGCCACAATCATCTGGCCCAGCAGCACAAGCGCAGTCTGGCAAAAGGATGGCCTGAAGGCAAAGGACCCCGTTCGCATAAAACCATTTCCCAAGCCAATGTCTTGAATGTCAGAGTTCTCGCAAGGCGACCGATCGTTCTGGGGTGGGTACGAGCCGTTGTGGGGTCGCATCTCGAGCTTGGATTAACCGTGAGCGCGATCATGCAAAGCTCACGGGAAAATCCGGAAAATCCCTGCGTAGGATTTTAAAAAGGGCTGAGTTCTATCAGACGGGACGGGCATTGGCAAGGCAATACCACGGTGAATGCTGCTGTTGAGCACCCCACTCTGTCGTGACAAAGGCGATGGCATCGAGACCCGTTTTCCCAGACGGCTGCAGTTCTGGTCGCTCGAGTGAAGAATGCCAGAGTGGCAAAACAAAGAGGCTGAGAGCCGTCCGAGCCAGCTGCCGGAGCGTACATCAACGATTCCGACGTTTCGCTGGTTCTGCTGACATCTCGACGCTGGACCCGGGCGGCAGAATCTGTACAAACACCTCCTGCTCATGCATGAGACTCAGTTCACCGCGCGCACGCTCTTCTGCAGCCTCCGTGCCGCTACGAAGATCCTCAACTTCAGCGCGCATCGCCTGATTTCTTGCTCTCAGACCTTCATTGGTCAAACGTTGCTGGCCAAGGTCATGTTGCATCTGCATGACCTCGAACCAGCCACCGCGACCCATCCATAGCGGATACTGGATCAACAAAAACAGGCCCAGCAATCCTACAAAGAGGAGTCGCATCGACGCCTGCCGTTAACGCAGGTTGTAAAATGCATCACGACCCGGGTAGGTCGCAACTTCCGCCAGCTCTTCTTCGATGCGCAACAACTGGTTGTACTTGGCCATACGATCTGAACGAGACATTGATCCGGTCTTGATCTGCATCGCGTTGGTTGCAACCGCGATATCGGCAATCGTCGAGTCCTCTGTCTCGCCTGAGCGATGGGAGACGACTGCCGTGTAAGATGCACGTTTAGCCATTTCAATCGCTGCAAACGTCTCCGTCAGCGTACCGATCTGGTTGATCTTGATCAAGATGGAGTTTGCAACTCCCTGATCAATGCCCTGCTTGAGAATCTTGGTGTTGGTCACGAACAGGTCATCACCCACAAGCTGCACTTTCTTGCCAAGCAGATCGGTCAGCGTTTTCCAGCCTTCCCAGTCATTTTCTGACATGCCGTCTTCGATCGAAATGATCGGGTATTTGTCGCACCAGGTCGCCAAAAGATTCGCAAAATCAGTCGAACTCAGGGTCAGATTCCCTTCGCCAGCCAGATGATATTTCCCGTCACGATAGAATTCCGAAGCCGCGCAGTCCAAACCCAGTGCGATCTGTGTGCCTGGCTCATAGCCTGCCTGTGAGATGGCGCGCAAAATAAGTTCAATAGCCGCCTCATGGTTCGCAACGCTCGGTGCAAAGCCGCCTTCATCACCAACAGCTGTGGACATGCCCTGCTGATCAATCAGCTTCTTGAGTGCGTGGAAGGTTTCAGCACCCATCTGCAATGCGTGGCGAAATGAAGTCGCTCCAATCGGCAGAATCATGAACTCCTGCAGATCCAGCGTGTTGTTTGCGTGGGCACCACCATTGATCACGTTCATCATTGGCACAGGCATGCTCATGGGACCGCTGCCGCCGAAATAACGGTAGAGAGACAGGCCAGACTCTTCTGCAGCGGCTCGGGCAACAGCCATGCTAGCGGCCAGAATGGCATTGGCGCCCAGTCGCCCCTTGCTTTCCGTGCCATCCAGTTCAATCAGCGTGCGGTCGATGAAACTCTGTTCCTGGGCATCAAGACCCATCAGTGCTTCCGAAATCTCTGTATTGACGTTGTCAACGGCCTTGAGAACACCCTTGCCGAGGTAGCGTGCTTTATCGCCATCACGCAACTCGATCGCCTCACGCGCCCCTGTCGAGGCTCCCGAGGGCACAGCGGCACGGCCCATGGCACCAGATTCCAGCAATACATCACACTCAACGGTGGGATTACCGCGTGAGTCGAGAATCTCCCGGCCAATGATGTCAACAATTGCGCTCATATATAAAATTCCTGAAATAAGAATGATTGAATAACCTGGTTCGCTTGCCTGGCTGAATTTCCTGATGATCTGACAGCTGCTCAGCTCTGCCGGCGTTCTTCACTTTTTAACTTCAACTTCCCTGGTTTGCGATCTGCCAAGACCCATTTCCAGGGCTCAAATTCGGCTTCGGCCTTAAAACCCGCTTTCCAGAACACCAGACTGTTTGACCACCTGATCAATCGCCTTCAAGGAGGCAAGCAGTGCGGGCATTTGTTCAAGCGGCACGGCATTGGGACCATCGGACAACGCCCTGTCGGGGTCGGGATGCGTTTCCATGAACAAACCTGCAACTCCCACAGCAATCGCAGCCCGGGCCAGTACCGGAACAAACTCTCTCTGGCCACCCGAAGAGGTACCTTGCCCACCCGGTAACTGAACTGAATGCGTTGCATCAAAAACCACAGGGCATTGAGTCTCTCGCATGATCGCCAGTGACCTCATGTCGGACACCAGGTTATGGTACCCAAACGACGCACCACGTTCACAAACCATGATTTGCGGTTCCACGCCAGCGCGAAGCGCTGCTTCACGCGCTTTAGCTACCACCTGAAGCATGTCATGCGGTGCCAGAAACTGTCCCTTCTTGATATTGACTGGCTTGCCGCTGACCGCGCATGCCTCGATAAAATCTGTCTGACGACACAGAAAGGCGGGCGTCTGAATCACATCAACAACTTCTGCGACTGCACTGATTTGCGTAATGTCATGCACATCGGTCAGCACTGGGACGCCAAGCTGCGAGCGGACATCGGCCAGGATCCGAAGCCCCTCAGTCATTCCTGGCCCTCGAAACGACTTCCCCGAGCTCCGGTTGGCCTTGTCAAACGAGCTTTTGTAGATGAACGGGATATCCAGATGGTCTGTCATTGCCTTGAGCCTGATGGCCGTTTCAAACGCCATCTCGCGAGACTCGATCACGCAGGGTCCTGCGATCAGAAAGAACGGCTTGTCCAGCCCGACATCAAACCCTGCCAGATTCATACCGGCTCCTGCTTTGCCCTGTGTTGATCAAGCGCAGCCCGCACAAAACTCAAAAACAGTGGATGACCCTCACGCGGCGTCGACGTAAATTCCGGGTGAAACTGCACACCCACAAACCAGGGGTGGTTCGGGAGTTCCATGATTTCCGGCAGATTCTCCGTCGGCGTACGAGCACTGATTACCATGCCGGCATCCTCGAGACGAGGTACGTAGACGTTGTTGACTTCATAGCGATGCCGATGGCGCTCGTTGACCTCGTCACCATAAATACGGTGGGCAAGCGTATTCGG
>CAZBIN010000132.1:3718-8328 GCA_964491995.1 uncultured Orrella sp. | reverse complement strand
CAGCAGCCAGAAGCTGAAGTTGTTCATCCGCGCGAAGGCCATGTCGGAGGCGCCGATCTGCAGAGGAATCATCCAGTTCGCAAAGCCCACGAATGCCGGCATGATGGCACCGAACACCATGATCAGCCCGTGCATCGTTGTGAACTGGTTAAACAGCTCTGGGCGGAAAAACTGGATTCCAGGAACGAATAGTTCGGTTCTGAGCAACAGCGCCAGCACACCACCTTCGAGGAACATCACAAACGAGAAAATCAGGTACATCGTACCGATATCTTTGTGGTTGGTTGCGAACAACCACCGGCGCCACCCATGAGGGATGTGGTGAGCGTGATCATCGTGATGATCATGGGAAGCGTCTGCTCCCTTCCCCGGAATATGATCAACGGTAACGCTACTCATCGTTTTACTCCTGACCTTTCGGTTTTCACGCTCCGCAGGGAGCGTTTTCTTGACATCTTAGCCAAACTTGTTGAAGTGACGGCTTTATCCATTGACTCAGCGTGCAGCGGCGACATCAGCCGGCATGACCACTGGATCGGTTCCCTTTCCTGCATTACCCCAGGCGCTTCGAGCGTAGGTAATCAACCCTGCAAGCTCGACATCGTTGAGTTGTGCGAAAGGCTGCATTGCAGTACCTTGCACTCCCTTGAGCAAGACATTGATGTGCGCCGCTTTCGGACCCATCACGATTGCACTGCCGTCAAGCGCAGGGAACGCACCGGGAACACCTTTTCCAGTGGCCTGGTGGCAGGCAACACACTGAGCTGCATAAATCTTCTCGCCACGCGCAATCAGTTCCTCTGCAGACCAGACCTTGTTGGGATCATCTGCCAGCGCAGCAAGCTTGGCCTGCTCACCCTTCACCCACGCGAGATAGTCCTGCTCGGATACAACTTTAACAACGATCGGCATGAACGCATGATCCTTGCCACACAGTTCGGCGCATTGACCCCGGTATTCACCAACCTGCTCCGCCCTGAACCAGGCATCGCGCAGGAAACCGGGAATGGCATCCTGTTTCACGCCAAAGTCCGGCACCATCCAGGAGTGGATCACGTCCGAAGCCGTCACAACAACCCGCACCTTCTTGCCAACGGGAACAACCAGTGGATTGTCGACTTCCATCAAATAGAACTCGCCCTTGGGCTCACGGCCCTCGATCTGTGCGAGCGGCGTCGAAAGATTGGAGAGGAACTTGATGCCGTTGGCGGGGCCGTCCAGGTACTCGTAACCCCACTTCCACTGATACCCCGTCACTTTAACCGTCAGATCAGCCCCTGAAGTGTCCTTCATCGCGACCACGGTCCGTGTTGCGGGCAGCGCCATACCGATCACGATAATGAACGGAATCACGGTCCAGGCAACTTCGACACCCACGCTTTCATGAAACGAGGCTGACTTGGCACCTTTGGATTTGCGGTGGGCCCAGATGGAGTAGAACATCACCCCAAAAACAGCAATGAAAATCACCAGACAGATGATCAACATCATCCAGTGCAACCAGGCAACGTCGCGTGCAATCTGCGTTACACCCGTGCCCAGGTTGAGCTGATTGACCGCTGGACCACCGGGCATATCCTTAACCTGAGCGGCCACTGCACCACTTGCCAGCATTGCACAGGCCAGAAGAAATCCCTTCAACTTCATCATGCTCCCCTCGAGACAAGCGTCAGACAAACCCACGGACTTTTAGCGTGGAAACCACCCCTGGCAAAGGCCGGGATGGCAGGGTCGTCCAGATTTGAGTTATATCAAAAAGTGCGCTGATTATAGCGAACGCGCGGGGGCACGGGGAAATACTGGTTACAATTTCAGTCCAGGAACCCCGTGACAAGCGTCTCTCGCCATGTTTCCAAACATAAATCTGCCTGAAGTTACCCTGCGCGCCCTGCTGCAGGACGTATTGTCCAGAGCGAGCGATCTTCCTCATGATAACTCCTTCACCCTGACCACCAATAGCTCTATCTGCGGTCTGGTTTTTAGGCCGGCAGTCGAGGCTTTGCGGGGTTGCGCGTATGCCTGCGTGGATGATGAGGCCCAAACCATTCGGGTTCAGACCAGCGGCTCGTCGATCAATGAAGCCATTGCCAGCATTGCACGTACGCTCAACGATGCGGGCTGCGTGCCGCGCTGGCGAGACGAGCTGCTCGATCTGTGGGCCGATGACGGAAAGTCAGTCGGTGCGATCGAAAGGGGCGTGGTGCGCCCCCTCGGGGCACTCACGCGGGCGGTTCATCTGAACGCATGGTCTGCCGATGGCGGACTCTGGGTCGCCAGACGCAGCCTGACCAAGCCGACCGATCCAGGCATGTGGGACACCCTGGTAGGAGGTCTGATTAGTCTGGGTGAGCCGGTTGAACTTGCACTGGAGCGCGAGTCCTTCGAAGAGGCAGGCTTGTCTGCAGCCGATCTCGCCGCGCGTACACCCATCCGCACTGTGGCGCTAATGCGACGCCGCCTGCCGGAAGGCTATCAGCGCGAGCAAGTGCTGACGTCGGAGTGTGTGATCCCAAACGCTCTGACCCCTGTAAACCAGGACGGGGAAAGCATGGCCATCGAATGCCTGAGTCCGCAAGCCGTTCTGAAAAAGCTCGAAGATGGTGAATTTACGGTTGAAGCCAGTCTGGTGATTCTCGAAGACCTGATTTTCAGAGTGACCGGCAAGCGCGAGCCTCTGGCATCCTGGCCCACCTGAAGCAAGGCGAGCACGCCAAACTTTCCAGACGCACTCCACCCCGCAATCCCATGGCCATCACCTGAGACTCAACACCGCAGTGAGTCCACCGCACTCGGACCGCTACAGCCAGCCCCCTGCATCCGGCTCAACGATCCTGGCGCACACCCTGTGAGGGGCTGCCCGACTCAATGGTCCCGGGTGCAGTTCCGTGAGTCTGGTGCTCCTTTCGCAGTAATTCCTGCTGATTGCGCCAGGTTTGCAATGCCTTGAAGCGTTCATTTCCGACTTGCTCAATGGTCTGACGCAACTGGTCATCGTGCTCGAGCGCAATCTTGAGGTCTTTTGCAGAGAGTTCGAGCAACTTGGTAAAGCCCAGTGACCGGACCTCGAATGGGCCCACATCATGGCCGAGCAACTGCAGCTCGCCAAAAAACTCGCCCGATCCCAGCTCGACGTGGGTGGAGTCGGGCAGCAAGATAGATACCGCCCCTGACGCCACAAAATACATCGATGTCGGGAGCTGTCCAACGCGCACAATCCGCTCCTCTGGAAAAGCCAGACGCGGTTTCAGATGTTTCGCGATGGGATTGATCCTTTCCTGCGGCACATCTCGCAACAGACGTATCTGCTGAATCAGATCAGTGGGGGTGAGCTCGACGTCCAGCGCAGGCTCTTTATCCAGAAACATCCATCGTTTCTCCATTTCGTCGACCAGCGCGTCATAGACTTCACCGGTCACCAGCGAGTTTTCCAGCATCTGCCGATAACGTGCCCGCTCCAGTCCTCTTGCCGCCCGACCGAGGTAGGTCTGCTCGAGCCACTCGGCATATTTCGGATACTGCAAGCGCATCGCCTGAAGATTCTCCTCGACCCTGGACAGACGCTTTCGGAGTGCATCATGCACCAGTTCGGCGACATCGTCGCCAATCAAGGGTTTGAGCTGCGCATCATTAAATGCTGTGAGACGCCGGGTGACCCAGCGCATAACGACGAGCTCTACAAACCGCTGGCTCAGTTTTCTACCCAGCCAGCGAGACATCCCGATGTGGTAGTGCAGGCGCAACGCGAGCCTGAACATGGGCGGATATTCCAGTGCAAGATCAACGCTGCTGAAATAGCCTTCCAGACCTTTGTCCTTTGCGCTGTCTTCCATGGCCTCGGCCAGGCCCAGAAGGCGGTCTGCCGTGCTCGCATCAATACCCTGATCCTTCATGCTGTTAAACAGCAGTTCGAACTCTCTTCGCGCCAGTATCGTCAGCCCGAGCTGCAAGCGCTCTGTTTCATTGAGCCGTGCAGTCTGACCAGACTGCACCTGCTGGATGTTGTGCTCAAACACACTGCTGATTTTCTGGCGTGCCTGGCGACTGATCTGCTCGTCAACCGCGATCTTTTCTGTTTCCTGCTGCAGAATCGAAGTCGCAACCATCACCGCCTGATCGCGCAAGGCACTTTCCGTCTTGGTGAGCTTATCCAGGTCGAGCAGCTTGATCAGCGGTCGCAATGTCAGACCGTTGATCAACAAGGTACCCAGGACAAATCCGGTCGCACCAATCGCCACAAAGTCGCTGATCTCGTCGGGCAACAGTTCATGCTCTGTCACAGACAAGGCCAGGGCCAGCGACAGTGCGCCCCGCAACCCACCCCAGCAAATGACGGTCTTGTAGGTATTGCTGACCTTTGTTCCGGCAGCCGCCGTCACGGCTGGCATCAAACCAAATACCGTCACGACTCGGGCAAGTAATGCCGCAACCATCATCACAAGAACAACCAGAACGTGGTGCCAGGTCGCATCCGCCAACAGACGGGGGATCATCATGGCGGCAAACAGAAAAATCAGCGAGCTCGCCCAGAAACCAAACTGATGCCAGGACTCGGACATGGCATAAAAGGTTGTGGTCGTCATTCTCGTGCGACCTACGGTGGAAATCACCAA
>CAZBIN010000132.1:0-3708 GCA_964491995.1 uncultured Orrella sp. | reverse complement strand
GCAACGAGCTCGAAGCCGGGAAGTATGCGGTTTCGGTGGAAATCACCAAGCCGGCCACCACCGTAGACACCACGCCCGACACCCCAAAATAGTGCTCCGGGACGATATAGGCAATGTAGGCGACGGCCACTGATAGCGATATTTCCGCCGTTGGCCACCCTCTGAGCAAGGAAAAAGCTGAACATGCGATCCTGCCGATGATGTAGCCGGCAATCGCGCCGCCAAATAACAGCGTCCCGAAATTAGACAGCAAATGCCACAGATTCCACTGAATCAGTCCATCGCGAGCGACGATGATCACCAGCACGGAGTAAAGCGCAATCGCCGCTGCGTCGTTGAGCAGGCTCTCGCCCTCGACAATGGTGGTCAGCCGCTTGGGCGCGCCCACCTCCTTGAAAATCCCCACCACCGCTGCCGGATCTGTGGTTGCAACAATAGCCCCGAGCAATAGACAGGCGGCCAGACCCTGGGTCGAAATCAGCGATACACCCCAGCCCACAAACAAGGTGCAGACAAAGACAGCCACCACGGCCAGCAGCATGATCGGTGCGATATCGCTGATGAGGCGACGCACATTCATCGCCAGCGCGGATTCAAATAGCAATATCGGCAGAAAAACCACCAAAATGGTGTCCGATGGCACTTCGAAGGCTTTCAGCGTTTCGAGATAGTCGGAGAGCCAGGGTGGCGCCCAGCCGTGAACATGCACCAGATAGCCCACAAGGGCACCGGCGACAGAAAGCGCAAGAGAAAACGGAACTTTGAGAAGGCTTGCCAGTGGCGTCAGAAAACACACCAGCACCAGCAGTCCCGCCAGTCCAAATACGAGCATGTTGATGTCCATGCTCGTATGGTAGCGGTATTCAGTTAAAAGTTTTCAAGTCCGGCGGGAACAATTTGTGTCGGATTGGACTTCAATCAGGAATTTTGCAGTGCCAGGCGCATTTTCTTCATTGCAGCCACTTCAATCTGGCGAATCCGCTCGGCGGACACGCCAAATTCACCCGCCAGATCATGCAAGGTCGATGAATCGCCCTCACTGAGCCAGCGGGCCTGAACAATTCTACGAGAGCGTGGATCGAGCGCTTCCAGTGCCTGAGCCAAACCTTCACCCTCGATACTGTCCTGACGACGCCGCTCCAGCACTTGCACCGGGTCATGACTGTCATCGGTCAGATAACGAACAGGGGCAAAGTCCTCTTCGTCATCACCTGCCTGCGTGTCGAAGGACATTTCACGACCGGTCATGCGCACTTCCATTTCCCGGACATCTTCGGTGCGAACGTTCAGGTGCTGCGCAATCTCGTTGACTTTGTCTGTGTCGAGCTGCCCACCGTCAGGACGCATCTTGCGCAGGTTAAAAAACAGTTTGCGCTGCGCCTTGGTCGTCGCGACTTTAACCAGTCTCCAGTTTTTGATAATGAACTCGTGGATCTCGGCCTTGATCCAGTGCACCGCAAACGAGACGAGCCGCACGCCATGACTTGAATCAAACCGCTTGACCGCTTTCATCAGACCAATATTGCCTTCCTGAATGAGGTCCGCCTGCGCCAGGCCATAACCAAAATACTGGCGGGCAATTGACACCACCAGCCGCAGGTGCGAGAGCACCATCTGGCGTGCCGCGTCAATGTCGTCATGCTCGCGCAAGCGCTTTGCAAGGTTCGCCTCTTGCTCGGGGGTCAGCATGGGCAACCGGTTCACAGCCGCGATGTAAGCCTCAATCGAACCCAGCGAACCGGGGTTCGATACCGCCAGCGCGAGTGCGTTTTGGCTCATTGCCAAGGCTTTATGATCGGACATAGGATGAACGAGCTCCATTTTCATTGTGTTCGGAATGACCCTTTTTCTCTGGATTCGACTTTGCGTTATAGATACGATTCTGCCAGCTACACTATTCCGGATACATCAATCAAAGTGCCACACGGCATTGCGCGCCGATGCTCAACAACACTCCACTCCAATGTTAGCACTCCGGAAGGATGAGTGCTAATAAGACATTCCTTTCAACTTTTTGTTCCGCGAACACAGGCATTTTTTGCTGGTTCCGTCCTCTGGCTGGCTGCCCATGCGCTTACCCCGACTTTACGCCCCAGGACTCTCGCACCTTGTTCAGGCGAGATTTTCCGAATCTTTGTCGATACGCTGGTCCGAGACGATCGACAGCGCGCTGTTTGACCAGATCAGCCAGTGGCTCAACGAGGGTGCACGACAGGAAGGCGTACGGATTCACGCCTGGTCACTCACGCCAGAAGCGCTTTTGCTGGTTGCAACCCCCCCGCATCGACAGTCTCTGTCGCGCCTCATCCAGGCGGTTGGGAGAAGACTTGGCGCAACCCATCGTGAAGGAGCCGTGTTTCAGGGTCGCTACAGAAGCGCTTTACTTGAGCCAGCACAGTGGGTCATGCCGGCAATCGTCTGGATCGAGTCCGCACCGGTCAGGCTAGGTATTGCACCCACTGCCGCTGCATGGCGCTGGAGTTCGGCTGTGGTTCATACCGGTATGGATCGCGGCATTCTGGGCCAACTGAGCTTTCATCACGATTACTGGGCGTGTGGCAATACACCCTTTGACCGACAGGCGATTCATAAGGCCCTGCTATCAACAGGTCTGTCATCGCTGCAATATTCTGAAATTGAAAACGCGATTCGTGGCCAGTGGGCGCTGGGATCAGCAGCATTTCTGACTGGGCTTGGTGCCGTCGCAAGTCGCAGAGTCGTGCCATCACCCAGGGGGCGACCGAAGAAAGTCGCGAGCCAGCCAATGCCAGACTCCATACCAGACACTGATCCGTCCCCAATTAAATAGATTCATGACGAATTTCATTTAAATTAGGGACAGACCCTTATTTTTTTTCTTGCATTGCGCAAAAGACGGCGTTATTGTCACGATCCGCACCGCCCCGCGCGGAAGTTTCAAAGGAGTCGACCATGACGACCTATCCATTGCAGTTTCATCCCCGCAAGGCAGACGCACCTGTCGCCCAAGGTCTCTACTCACCACAAAACGAACATGATGCCTGTGGTGTGGGCTTCGTTGCGCACATCAAGGGCCACGGGTCACACGCAATCATCGCGCAAGGTCTGAAGATCCTCGAGAATCTGGATCATCGTGGTGCAGTTGGCGCAGACAAGCTCATGGGCGACGGAGCCGGTATCCTGATTCAGATTCCGGATGCGCTGTACCGTGAAGAAATGGCCAAGCAGGATGTGATCCTGCCCGAACCCGGCGAGTACGGTGTCTGCATGGTGTTTCTGCCCAAGGAGATCGCCTCGCGCCTGGCCTGTGAGCAGGCCCTCGAACGCGCTGTGCGTACGGAAGGACAGGTTGTACTTGGCTGGCGCGATGTGCCCATCGACACCGACATGCCCATGTCTCCCATCGTCAAGGCACGTGAACCGGTCATTCGCCAGCTCTTTATCGGTCGCGGCGCCAATGTGATGGTGCCCGACGCCCTTGAGCGAAAGCTCTATGTCATTCGCAAAACGGCAAGCCACGCCATCAATGCCATGAAACTGGCTCATGGCCAGGAATACTTCGTACCCTCGATCTCGGTACGCACCGTGGTCTACAAAGGCTTGTTGCTGGCAGACCAGGTCGGCACATACTACCGAGACCTGTCCGATCCTCGCGCCGTGTCTGCTTTGGCGCTGGTCCATCAGCGTTTTTCCACCAACACCTTCCCTGCCTGGCCACTGGCGCATCCT
>CAZBIN010000131.1:2588-8493 GCA_964491995.1 uncultured Orrella sp. | reverse complement strand
CCGAATCTGCAGAACATTCCAATCCGGACCGCTGAAGGCCGGCGGGTGCGTCGTGCGTTTGTGTCAAGTCATGAGGCAGGGAAGATTGTTTCAGCGGACTATTCCCAGATTGAGCTGAGGGTCATGGCCCACGTTTCGGGAGATGAAGGGCTGCGCCTCGCCTTTTTGCAAGGGGAGGATATTCATCGGGCAACTGCGAGCGAAGTGTTCGGTGTGGAGCTCTCGCAAGTCAATGCCGATCAGCGCAGAGCCGCTAAAACCATCAACTTCGGCTTGATCTACGGCATGGGTGCCCACGGACTGGCAACGAGCCTGGGTATCACCCGTGAGGCTGGCCAGTCTTACATTGACCGTTACTTTGCCCGGTATCCGGGGGTGGCTGAATATATGGCTAGAACCAAAGCGCTGGCCCATGAGCAAGGGTATGTTCAAACGGTGTTTGGGCGCAGACTGTGGCTGCCGGACATCAATGCGGGCGGTGCGCGCAGAGCTGGTGCGGAGCGTGCTGCCATCAATGCGCCCATGCAAGGCACGGCGGCTGATCTGATCAAGATGGCCATGGTGGCCGTTGACCGCTGGGTGACTGAAAAATCGCTCGAAAGCCGTGTCATCATGCAAGTCCATGATGAGTTGGTGCTCGATGTTGTTGAGCAGGAAATTGATATCGTTACCCAGACACTACCGGGGTTGATGTGTAATGTGGCCGAGCTTTCGGTGCCTCTGCTGGCCGAACTCGGTCAAGGAGATAACTGGGAGCAGGCTCACTGAAGACGCTGGACGCAGGGATCTCGACAGATTGTGGCTCGTAAGCTCTCTGTGAGTTCCCTGCGCCCGCTGGTATCAGAGCGCGCGCAAAGCTGCGATTCGTTGCTCGATGGGTGGATGAGTCGAGAACAATGCCGACAGGCCACCGCCACCGCTGATGCCAGATGCCTCAAAACTACGGGGCAACTCTCCTGGCGCCAGACCGCCGAGTCGTGCCAGTGCCTTGATCATCGGCTCACGCGCCTGCATGAGACGTGCAGACCCCTCGTCGGCGCGGAACTCTCGCTGCCTCGAGAACCAAGCCACAATGATGCTGGCCAAGATCCCGAAAATGATCTCTGACACGATGACAGCACCGTAGTACCCGATGCCCAGACCGCGATCATTCTTGAGTAGAACCCGGTCTACGAAGTACCCGACAATCCGGGCAAAAAACACCACAAACGTATTCAAAACACCCTGGATCAATGTCAGGGTCACCATATCGCCGTTGGCGATGTGGGCAACTTCGTGACCGAGAACGGCGGCAACCTCTTCCTCTGTCATGCTCTGCAAAAGACCCGTCGACACGGCCACCAGTGCGTCGTTCTTGAAAGCCCCGGTTGCAAAGGCGTTGGGTGCTCCGTCGTAGATCGCGACTTCCGGCATGCCGATCTGGGCCCGCTCTGCGAGTTGATGAACGGTCTGAACCAGCCAGGCTTCGCGAGAATTTCCTGGCGCTTTAGGGTCGATGACCCGCGCTTTGGTGCTGAATTTGGCAACTGGTTTGCTGATTAGCAGGGAAATGAATGAGCCGCCGAAGCCGACGATTGCCGAGAACATCAGCAAGGTCTGGATGTCCAGTCCCTGGGGCGTCAGAAAACGGTTGGCACCCGTGATGTTGAGCACGATACCCAATACGATCAATATCGCCAGGTTGGTGATCAGAAAGAGACCGATGCGTTTCATATTGCGTTTTCACCCGTCAAGTAGAGTTGAGCGAACTGTTGTGGAATGTATGCGTTGTTTTAGACGCTAGAACCGACTGTCAGTTCATTAAAAACTGACAGTCGGCGTTCATTTTAAGCATGTGCGACGACGGGCACGATAGGGTTCCCGATAGTTCAGCCGGCCCCAATCATCCGTCGGTACCATTCATGAAAATGCTGCATGCCGTCTTCCATGGGGGATTGATAGGGTCCCACTTCGACGTCACCGCGGTTGAGCAGTGCAAGACGTCCTGCATCCATACGCTCGGCAATCTCATCATCTTCGACTGCGGTCTCCATGTAGGCAGCTTGTTGTGCCTCGACGAACTCCCGGTCAAAGGCCGAGATTTCTTCGGGATAGTAGAACTCCACGACGTTCACGGTTTTCTGCGGGGAGACGGGATACAGGGTTGAAAGTACCAGGACGTGCGGATAAACCTCGATCATGTGGGTTGGGTAATACGTCACCCACACAGCTCCAAAATCAGGCGCCTGCCCACCCCTGAATTCCAGCAGTTTCTCGTGCCATGTTCGGTAGGCCGAACTGCCAGGCTGTGACAAGGCGCGGTGAACACCGACACGCTGCACGCTGTACATGTTGGCCATGTCCCACTGCAAATCACTGCAGGTTACAAAGTGTCCTAAACCCGGGTGGAACGGTTCGACATGATAATCCTCGAGATAAACCTCGATGAAGGTTTTCCAGTTGTAATTGCACTGGTGAACTTCGACATGATCGAGCACGTAGTCACTGAAGTCGAATTCCGGTCGTGAGAAAAGCGCTCCGATATCTTGCCTGGGGTCACGAGGCCCCTCAAACAAAAGCCCCTCACAGTTTCCCAGTGGCCAGCGTTTGAGGTTGGCACAGGGTTGATGTTCGAAGTGGGGCGCTCCGATGAGTTTGCCAGCGTCATCGTATGTCCATCGGTGCAGCGGGCACACAATATTGCCCCCGGTGGCAGAGAGGTTGCCAGACAGGTTGACCGGTCCCGCGACGTTGCCTGTGGCACCGCCAAGCATCAGCGCCTGCCGGTGACGGCAGACGTTTGACAGCAGTTCGATTCCACGTTTTCCATTGACCAGGATGCGGGCGTTACTCTCCTGGGGCAGCGCGCGCCAGTCGCCTGTCTCGGGAACCGATTTCTCGTGACCCACATAGATGCTGGAGCGCTCGAAGATGAGCGATTTCTCCTGCTCCAGCATTCGCTGGTCAAAGTAATAGGAAGGGGGTAACTGCGAACTTGCGGGCGCCAGTTGCGCCATCCGACCCACGTCGGTCATGATTCCCTCCGCACTGACAAAAAAAGCCAGCGGATTAGACAACCCCTGGCGCGAAGAAAAATCGGACTGGCCGATCACCAACGCTAATTGTACCCTACAGGTGTGTTATCTCGCCGCCAAAGACCCTTCAAATGGCCGGATTGCCGGGTTTACAGTCGGCAATCTCTTTTTGGGCCGGTTTTTGTTAGCCGCTGTGCCCCAGGTTGACCCCGCCACTCTGTTGCAATCTGACATCGAGCATCCTGAGCGGGGATGCTCGGAGGGTTGTCTGTTGTAATACGTACAGGCAGTCTTGTGCCGCACGATTCGTGACCGAAGAATCGACTTAATAGAGCATTGTGAGCGTGTCGTGTGGCTCCTTGTGGCGGTTCTATAAACTTTGTGCTGGTCGGGGTTATCGTTCAGGTTTATTGCTGGCGCTGTACTAAAATCACTTTGAAATGGTTTCAAAATGTGCGGTTTATATTAAGACTATTATTGGTATATCTTCGGTGCTCGAGGCTCGTGAATTATTTGAGTGGGAGTCCATATCCGGTCGTTTTTTGCTAAGAAAATAAACATGTTCCTTGATTTCCCATTGACGGCCGTGGCGGGCAAGTTTGCTATCGATCTGGTGTACCTGGAGAGTGCGAGAGCCCCGCATTCTGGAATGCCTGTTTCGGGCGCATCTTCAAATGCCCTCTTGCCAGGTGTTCAGGTTCATGCGACTGGAGCGCGGTCATGACAGCGATTCAGAAATCCAGTCCGTTCGAGTTAAAGACTGTCGAGTCTGCTGAAATCCTGCAGCAATGGCTGCAGGAGCAGGCCGACAGAGTTGAAGACCGGCTTGACCGTTTGCTTTCGCAGCCAGAAGGCGAACTCGGCCAGATCTATGCCGCCATGCGCTGGGCCTCGCTCGGAGCTGGCAAGCGTGTCAGAGCCGCCCTTGTTTACGCGTCAGCGTCCGCTTGTACGTCCTCACTTGATGCCGCCACAGAAGACGCACTTGACCGGTGTGCGGCTGCTGTCGAGCTGATCCATGCGTATTCGCTGGTGCATGATGACATGCCATGCATGGACGACGACGACATGCGGCGAGGAAAAGCGGCAACCCACGTCGAGTTCGGCGAGGCTATGGCGCTGCTGGCGGGTGATGCCATGCAGCCTGCGGCCTATGAATGGCTGTCGGGCATGGCCATTGCCCCTGGATTGATCGTGCAGGCGGTGCAAACGCTGGCCGTTGCCACCGGGGTACAGGGCATGGCAGGCGGGCAGGCAATCGATCTGGCCAGTGCCGGGCGCCACCCGAACGAGGCTGAGCTTGAGCGCATGCATTCCCTTAAAACCGGTGCATTGCTGGAAGCCAGTGTGATGCTCGGTGCTATCGTTACGGGTGCGAGCTCAGTTCATCGACAGGCGCTCAAACGCTATGCTCGAGCTGTCGGTCTTGCGTTTCAGGTGACCGATGATGTGCTGGACGCCACGGCAGACTCCGCAACGCTAGGCAAGACAGCAGGTAAGGACAGCGCCCACGGTAAAGCGACTTATGTTAGTTTGCTCGGCGTTGAGCGGGCAAGGGCCTATGCTTGCGAGTTGGATCAGCGTGCGCAGGATGCATTGCAAGAGCTTGGGCCCGCGGCCTCTTACCTGAGAGCTTTGTCCCGTCTCGTTGTGCAGCGAAGTTATTAGGATTTGTTTCATGAAACACGGTTTGCTCGAGCAGATCAATTCCCCCAGGGATCTACGAAACCTGGATCGCAGTCAGCTTGATGACCTGGCCCAGGAACTTCGCCAGTTTGTGCTGGAGTCGGTGTCGCGAACAGGTGGTCACCTTTCGTCCAATCTGGGTACGGTGGAACTCACCATTGCGTTGCACTATGTATTCAATACGCCGCACGACAGAATCATCTGGGATGTCGGGCATCAGTCCTATCCGCACAAAATTCTGACGGGCAGACGCGAGAGGATGGCTGGCCTGCGTCAGGCGGGTGGTATCTCAGGGTTTCCCAAGCGTACCGAGTCCGAGTATGACGCGTTTGGAACAGCGCATTCCTCTACTTCAATTTCTGCGGCCATGGGAATGGCGGTTGCCTCCAGAAATGCAGGGATCGAGCGCCAGCACATTGCGGTGATTGGCGATGGTGCAATGACTGCCGGCATGGCATTTGAGGCCATGAACAACGCGGGTGTGACCCCTGATATCAATTTGCTGGTGATTCTGAACGACAATGACATGTCAATCAGTCCGCCCGTTGGCGCCATGAACCGATATCTGGCGCGGCTTCTCTCCGGGCAGTTTTACGCCGCAGCAAAGAATGTCGGGCGGGCTGTGTTGCAGCATCTGCCTCCTGTGCTTGAGCTGGCGCGGCGGTTTGAAGAACATGCCAAGGGCATGGTCACCCCTGCGACGCTGTTCGAGGAGCTTGGATTCAATTACGTTGGCCCCATCGACGGGCACGATCTTGAGTCATTGATTCCCACACTGCAAAACCTGATGGCGCTCAAGGGGCCTCAGTTTTTGCATGTCGTGACCAAAAAGGGTCAGGGATACAAGCTTGCCGAAGCGGATCCAGTGCTCTACCACGGCCCGGGAAAATTTGATCCCAGTGTGGGTATCCAGAAGTCAGGCCAGCCGTCCACGCCGACTTTTACCCAGGTGTTCGGGCAGTGGCTGTGTGACATGGCTGCGCAGGATCAGCGGCTGGTCGGGATTACGCCCGCGATGCGTGAAGGTAGTGGGCTGGTGGAATTTGAGCGGCAGTTTCCGACCCGGTATTTTGACGTGGGGATTGCAGAACAGCACGCAGTGACGTTTGCGGCCGGAATTGCCTGCGAAGGGCAAAAACCGGTTGTTGCCATTTACTCGACGTTCCTTCAGCGGGCCTATGATCAGTTGATCCACGATGTGGCAT
>CAZBIN010000131.1:0-2578 GCA_964491995.1 uncultured Orrella sp. | reverse complement strand
GACCGGGCGGGTCTGGTGGGCGCCGACGGCGCCACGCATGCCGGTAACTATGACATCGCCTTTTTGCGCTGTGTGCCCAACATGGTGATTGCGGCGCCTTCGGATGAGAACGAAGCCCGTCTGCTGCTCAGTACCTGTTACCACTACCCGGGACCGGCTGCGATTCGATATCCCAGAGGATCCGGACGCGGCGCAGCCATTGCGAAAGATCTTGCGACGGTTGATCTTGGAAAGGCAGTGCTTCGTCGTAAGGGGCAGGGTGTGGCAATACTGGTTTTCGGGACCCGGTTGCCCGCCGCGCTTGAGGCCGCCGAGAGGCTTGATCTCACGGTGGTTGATATGCGATTTGTGAAGCCGCTGGATGTTGACATGGTTACCGAGATGGCTGGCAGCCATGGCGCGCTTGTCACCATTGAAGAGGGGAGCATCATGGGTGGAGCCGGTAGCGCGGTGACAGAAGCACTGAATGCTTCGGGTGTGGTGTGCCCTGTCATGCAGCTGGGTTTGCCAGATGTTTTTGTTGATCATGGGGATCAGGGCAAGTTGCTTGCGGGGCTTGGTCTGGACGCAGCAGGCATCGAGCAGTCAATCCGTGAGCGGTTTGCCGGCTTGATCAAGCCGGTCTGATGCTGGGCGTCATGGCCAGATGCTCGCTCACATGCAAGTCATCATAAAAAATCAGTGACTTGCGTGCACAATCATTGCATGGGATAATCACAGGCTACCCTTTTTAAGGGTAGCGAAGATATGGGCGCGTTTCGCAGGGAGCATAGTTGTGGTTTTTGACTGTGCGGTCTCCGAAAAGGCTGTTCTGGCTGGCGTGTCCCCATCCAGTATCTTGCTCGATCCTGCTGTTCAGAATGCGTTGCAGTTTTCTGCAATCTGCAGAAATGTTCGGGAGGGCGGGCTACCTCTGTCACGTAGACAGGTAACCACAGGAGTTTTTACGAAATGCGTCATTACGAAATTGTATTTATCGTGCATCCTGATCAAAGCGAACAGGTGCCAGCGATGGTTGAGCGCTATCAGGCGCTGATCACGGGTCAGGAAGGCAAGATTCATCGCCTTGAAGACTGGGGCCGTCGTCAGTTGGCATACCCGATTCAGAAACTGGTCAAGGCTCACTACGTCTGCCTGAATGTCGAATGTGGTCAGGCGACACTTGACGAACTCGAGCACTCGTTCCGTTACAACGACGCTGTTTTGCGTCACCTGGTCATCAAGATGAGCGCAGCCCCCACGGGCCCGTCAATCATGATGAAATCGGTCGAACGTGAGGAAGCCCGCAAGGCAACTCCCGACACCGCGGCAGCAGCTCAGGAATAAACCGGACTCGGGCGCAAACGCTTGAATCGTCTGATCATCACCGGACAGCTGATCGAACAGGCACCACTGCGATCAACGCCAGCTGGCGTGCAGGTGCTTGAATTCACGCTGGCTCATGATGACGAGGTGATGGAAGCAGGTGTAGCGAGAAGAGTCCAGTGCGATGTTCCGGTTGTTGCGCTGGCCGAACTGGCCAGTATGTACCAGTCGATGAAGATGGGAAGTTTTCTGGAAGTTGAGGGTTTTATCGCTCCAGCCAGAAAAGGCTCCCCGAGGTTCAGGCTTCACGCAGCGCATATCCGGATTGTCGATTCAGACCAAAAATTGAACAGTTAAAAGGTGTCCAGCATGGCATTCGCAAAACGCAAGGAAAAGAAGAAGTTCACCCAGCAGAACCCGCTTTTCAAGCGCCGTAAGTTCTGCCGTTTCTCCGCAGCCGACGTCAAAGAGATCGACTATAAAGACCTCGACACGTTGCGTGATTTCATTCAAGAGAATGGCAAGATCATTCCTGCCCGTCTCACCGGTACCCGGGCAATCTATCAGCGTCAGCTCGATACGGCTATCAAGCGTGCACGCTTTCTGGCGTTGCTGCCCTTCACCGACAACCACCAGTAATCAGGGGCCTAGAAATGCAAATTATTCTTCTGGAAAAAATCGTCAATCTGGGCAATATGGGTGAGGTCGTTCGGGTGCGTGATGGCTACGCCCGTAACTTCCTCATTCCCCAGAAAAAAGCTCGTCGTGCAACCGAGGCTGCGCTCAAGGAATTTGAAGAGCGCCGTGCAGAGCTCGAGCGCATTCAGGCTGAACGCCTGGCAGCTGCTCAGGCAATGGCAGTCCGCCTTGAAGCACTCGTCCTTGAAATGAGCGAGAAGGCCGGTGTTGACGGGCGACTGTTCGGGTCGGTGACCAACATGGACATCGCAACTGCTCTGGCTGCCAAAGGCTTTGAGGGGATTTCCAAGGCACAGGTTCGTGTCGTGGAAGGTGCGATCAAGGCGATTGGTGAATACGCTGCCCAGTTGTTGCTGCATCCTGATGTGACTGCGGAAATCACGATCAAAGTGCGCGGCGATCTGGTTTAAAAGCTTTACCTGGCTGAGGTGGCTCGCTGTTGACCCTGCCGGTCGGTTGCTGGTTGTATTGCGGTCATGTTGCTTTGAGATCAGTCGGATCCGAACCGCGTTTGGTGTTGGATCTTGGTGCCTTTGGACAACATGGCTTGCAAGCGATTTCCATCCCGACGCAG
>CAZBIN010000130.1:4120-8552 GCA_964491995.1 uncultured Orrella sp. | reverse complement strand
CTCCACACTTCTCGCCGTCGTGATCTCTACACGATGATGAAATGCGCGCAGAGATGAACCTCGCACGTGTTCACGGAACGAGCGCATCTCCTTGAGCATTTTGGGGGTATTGCGGATCAGGCACAGAGAGGTCGAGAGGACCAGAAACGCCATGATCACTAGAAACCAGCCGCTGTTGTAGATTGACCAGACAGCAAATTTTGAGAGAACGTCAAACCAGAAAGGGCCAAACTGATCGATGTAAGTATTTTGCGGCATGTTCTGCGGCAGAACAGTTCCAATGACGCTCGCCACGCACACGATGACCAGTAGACAGATAGCAAACCGCATCGAACCTAGCAGCTCAAACAAGGATGCTGCACTGACCCGGCGATCTGTCCGCTTGGGAAGAGATGATTCTGTCTGTGTCACTCGAAGTGCCTCAATAACAGGCGTGCCCGCAAAGAAATTTGGGGCACAAAGTGCCCCAACTCTGACAAGGCTTTACCCCGGGAAGTTCCCGGCAATGCCCTTTTAATGACCGATAAAATCGGACTTTAACGCAGACCTGCCGCGTAATCCGAAACGGCCTTGATGTCATCATCCGACATGCGGTTGGCAATCTGCACCATCATCTCGCTGTTGGCGCGATGGCCCGCACGGAACAGCTTGAGTTGCTCTTCCAGATAGGATGCATACTGCCCAGCCAGACGTGGATACTGGGCAGGAATACCAGCGCCTGTCGCGAGGTGACAGGCCGCACAGGCCGGCACCGCCTTCTCGGCAATACCCCCGCGCCAGATCTGTTCGCCGCGATGCACAAGTGCTTCATTGCCTGCAGTAGCTGGCTTGGTCAAAGGTTGCTCAGCCAAATACAGCGCCACGTTGCGCATGTCTGCATCGGTCAAAGGCGTCGCCAGCCCTGTCATCACCGATGGCGCTCCACCGGCGCCGCGCCGGGTTGCCATGTCGGCACCTGCAGCAGGCCGAAACTCCACCAGCTGCTTGTAAATGTACTCATGGGGCTGAGCCGCAAGGTTCGGGTTGACAGCCAGAGTGCTGTTGCCCGCTTCACCATGGCAGGTCACACAGGCCACGATGCCTCTCGCCGGATCACCTTGCTGGTACAGCAGGGCACCTGCCTTGACGTCAGGCTTGACCGGACCCTTCGGAACGTCCGCAGCGTGCACGGCCGAAACGCCCAGCAACAAACCGCTGGTCAGCGCTACGCCTGATACCTTCGCTACCCAAGACAACACTTGCTTCATATTTAGGACCTCGACAGAATTCGGCACCTTCACCAAACCCCGGGATTATACAATAGGGAAACAACTGTACTGGAAGAATCAACTTGTCCATCTTACACCGCGCCACTTTTGTGACTTCTGCTGCCCGTCTGGATCAGCTACCAGAGCCTGGCGCACCCGAAGTCTGCTTCGTCGGTCGCTCCAATTCCGGCAAGTCTACAGCCATCAACGTGCTGACCAACCAGCGCCGTCTGGCTTACTCTAGCAAAACACCGGGTCGCACCCGACTTATCAACATGTTTGGACTGCCAGACCCTACCGAAGAAGACGCCTATCTGGGCTTTCTTGTCGATCTGCCTGGCTATGGATACGCATCGGTTGCCAAGAGTGCCCGCGAAGAATGGGCGGACGTACTTGGTGATTATCTCAGGATCAGACCCTCTCTGGCGGGAATCGTCATGATGATTGACATTCGTCGTGGCGTCACCGAGCTCGATTTGCGTCTGACGCGCTGGATAGCACCCACGGGTAAGGGTGTGCTGGCATTACTGACAAAAGCAGACAAGCTGCCCTATGGACAGCGTATAAAAGCGGTATTTGCTGTACGGCAGCAGCTCGCAGAGATTGGTCAGCTGGCCACGGTTCCTTTTTCTGCGACGGCACGCATCGGCATTGAAGAAGCCACTCACCATATCGAAAACTGGATCTCACCTAAGGTTGTGCCATGACTACACCTCATTTTCAATCTGCAGACTACCCAACCCACCGAGCTCGCAGACTGCGTCGTGATGATTTCACGCGCCGACTGGTTCGTGAACATTCACTGTCGGTCGACGATCTGATTTATCCGGTTTTCATTGTGGAAGGATCGAACATTGTCACGCCGGTGCCTTCCATGCCGGGCGTCAATCGCTATTCGCTGGATCGGCTGCTATCCGTGGCCAAAGACTGTGTGGAACTCGGGATTCCTGTCATGGCGTTATTTCCTGTCATCAGCCCGGAGCTTAAAGACCTCCAGGGATCAGAGGCGACGAATCCTCAGGGACTGGTACCGCGTGCCGTCAGAATGCTGAAAGAAAACTTCCCGGATCTGGGCGTGCTGACCGACGTCGCACTTGACCCGTACACCAGCCACGGTCAGGACGGTGTCATTGATGATGAAGGCTACGTCATCAACGACATCACCCTGGAAATACTGGCCCGTCAGGCTGTCGTACAGGCTGCTGCCGGCGTGGATATTGTGGCGCCCAGCGACATGATGGACGGGCGGGTTGGCATCATTCGCCAGGCACTTGAAAGCCATGAGTTCATTCACACCCGGATCATGGCTTATTCGGCCAAGTTCGCCAGCGCATTCTACGGTCCGTTCCGGGATGCTGTTGGCTCGGCCAGCAATCTTGGCAAGTCCAACAAAATGACTTACCAGATGGATCCAGGCAATATCGACGAAGCTTTGCGTGAGGTCGCGGCGGATCTGCGCGAAGGTGCCGACATGGTCATGGTCAAACCCGGCATGCCGTATCTGGATGTCGTGCGGCGAGTCAAAGATGCATTTCGCGTGCCTACGTTTGCGTATCAGGTCAGCGGTGAATACGCCATGCTGAAAGCGGCAGCAGCCAATGGCTGGCTCGATCACGACAAGGTCATGATGGAGTCCCTGCTTGGATTTAAACGGGCTGGTGCGGACGGCATACTGACCTATTTTGCAATCGACGCCGCACGCATGCTAAGAGCCGCAAACTAGCCAACAGGCCTTTCCTGGCGTTCTCTCAATCGCAGACGCCAGGAAAGGAACATGCCAAGAAACGGCATCATTGCGGCACCTGATGCAATCACCCAGATGATGCCGACATGGTCCACCACCAGTGCGCCCAGGGCAACCCCAACGGCTTGCCCCCCAAACAGACAGGATGCAAACAGCGATACCGCGGTTCCACGCACAGCCGGAACCATCTGCGTTGCATTGGTTTGCAACACAGCATGCACCAGGTAGTACGAAAATCCGCTGCCGATGCTTGCACCGATCGCGACCCACCAGTAATCACCCAGGGCGTACGCTGCATAGCCGGTACCCATCAGCCAGCCGCCGACCCAAACCATGCGGGACTCTCCGAGCTTTGCGATTAACCAGCGCGCGTTAGCAACATAAATCAGAGACCCAAGACCAAACAGACTGGTCAACAGACCTGCCGCAGTTGATGAAAGGTCGTGCCGCTGCTGAAGATACGCTGGCACAAAAGACATTACCCCGAACACCAGAGCACCTTCGAGCAAAACAATGACAAGGATGACCCTTGCCCACGGCTCACGCAAAACCTGCCTGATAGGGCCCAGCAATCTCAAACGTGCATTCTCAGCACTTCTGCTTTCGGGCACTCGCGACTGTTGCGACAACAGCAACAAGCCGGTCACTGTGTAAACGCCCGCCAGCAGAAAAAAGCTGGCGCGCCAGCCCAGCGTATCGGTCAAGACGCCACCCAGGACAAGGCCCGATGTCAGCCCAAGAATGGTCCCTGTCATGAACTGTGCCAAAGTTGCCTGACGCTGGGCATAGGGCACATGATCACCGATCCAGGCCATCGACAGAGGCACGATCGCTGCTGCAGTCGCGCCAGCCATCATGCGCCCTATCAGAATGGCATCGAAGCTGCCCGCAAAAACGATGAACACGTTTCCTGCAGCGCAGGCCAGCGTGGCCCACGCGAGGGTCCGAAATTTTCCGAATCGGTCAGCAATAGGTCCCCAGAAAAATTGCAGCACGCCATAGGCCAGAGCGAACACCTTGACAACATCAGCCGCTTGTCCGGTCGTAATAGAAAACTCCTGGGCCAGTTGCGGAAGTGCCGGATCCAGTACCCTGAATGCGCTGGTACTGGCAAAGGCTGCCAGTGCCAGCAGCAGAATAATTCGCGATGTGGGTGTTTGTGCGCTACCAACTACATTCATGACGAAATCCCGCCTGGATTCAAAGCGTTCCGGGCAGCGGCCAGGTATTGCGCCAGCTTATAGCTGAACCAGGCACCCAGCATCGGCAAACCCAGCACCGAAATCCACAATAGAGTCCTCAACCCAAACGCATCAACAACCATGGAGCCCAGTACGATACCGACGGCTTGCCCCACAAACATGAAGCACGCAAACATCGCAACAGCCGTGGCTCTGACCTGCTCAACCATCTGCGTGGCCCTGGCCTGCAAAACAGCATG
>CAZBIN010000130.1:0-4093 GCA_964491995.1 uncultured Orrella sp. | reverse complement strand
ATAAAGTAATACCCCAGACCGCACAGCACACCTGCAACCAGCGCCCAGCGCCAAGTCGGCCCATACAGGTAGAGCAGGTAACTTGCAGCGAGGATGCCCCCCCCGGCGAGTGCAAGTTTGCGCTCGCCCAGGCGTTCGATCAGCCACCTGGCTCTCGACACATAA
Source organism: uncultured Orrella sp. (assembly GCA_964491995.1). Classification (GTDB taxonomy): domain Bacteria; phylum Pseudomonadota; class Gammaproteobacteria; order Burkholderiales; family Burkholderiaceae_B; genus Algicoccus. The sequence goes on along the minus strand of CAZBIN010000130.1, from coordinate 3,928 downwards.
ATCAGTGCGCCCGCCGCAAACAGACTTGTGACCAAACCGGCACGTGTCGGGGTGATCTCGTATGTGAACTGCAGATAAGCTGGCACAAAAGCCACCGATCCAAAAACCAGGGCACCTTCAAACATCACGGCAAGAAGTACCACCCAAGCCCAGCGAGACCGAAAAACCTCTGCAACAGGTTCAAAAAATCTCATCTGGGTGTAGGCTGACGGTACTTCATCAACATGTCTGCGCTGACTAAACAGCATGACACCCACGACAACATAAATCCCCGCCAGAAAATAAAGCGCACCACGCCAGCCCGTTGCGTCGGTGAAAAATCCACCAATCCACAAACCTGACGTAATGCCCAGAATGTTTCCCAGAATAAATCGCGACAAGGTTGCCTGGCGTTGCTCGTAAGGGACGTGATCACCGATCCAGGCCAGAGCAAGCGGGATGATGGCAGCACCGGTTGCACCGGAAAGAAACCTTCCGACAAGAACCACTTCAAATGAGGGTGCAACTGCCACGACCAGACTGCCCAATGCACTTGCTGCGGTAGCAATCGAAAGAACGCGGAACTTGCCGAAGCGATCGCCCAAAGGACCATAAACAAATTGCGCGATCCCGTAGGCAAGTGCAAACCACATCACCACATCGCCGGCGCGACCCGTTGTCACGCCAAATTCTTCGGAAAGCTGGGGAAGGGCAGGATCAAGAATCCGAAAGGCACATGTGCTGGCAAAGGCAGCAACTGCAAGAATGGCGACAACCCTTGTAGTGGTGTTCATGAACCGGGGTTACGCAGGATCTTGTCCAGCGAGACAGAAAACCGCTGCGCATCCTGAAATCCTATCACTCGTACATCATCACGATAACGCCCACCTGGTTCAAAAAACATGATTCCCGGCGGCCCGAACAAGTTGAACCGGCGCAGCAAAGCCCGATGGTCCGCGTTGTTCGCCGTCACATCCGCTTTCAGCAACAAGAACTGATGCATCTTCTGTGCAACCTCAGGGGCAGAAAAAGTAAAAGCTTCCATTTCTTTACAAGACACACACCAGTCCGCATAAAAATCCAGCATGACGGGTCGGGTTGAAGTTTTGAGCAACTGATCCAGCTCAGAGACCGACTGAACAGACACAAACCTGGGCTGGTCGGTACCGACGATTGATTGATCCGCAGCACCTGCCGCCGTACCCGCCACCCGCCCAATATGCCCTAAAGGCTGAATGAGCGACTGACCACCACTGGCCAGACCAATCAACCAGATCAAGGCAACCGCTGCCAGTAACAAGCCAATTGTCTTGCGTAAGGCAGCACCGAGCCATCCGCTACCTGAAGGATCTGACGACTTGAGCAAAGGCTCAAAAGCACCCAACAGCACGGCCCCGAAAACCGCTAGCACGGTCCATCCCAGTATTTCTATGACAGAGGAAACAACCGGGGTTACCATCCACCATGCAGTCGCGAACAACAGTATCCCAAAGAATGCCTTCACGCCAGCCATCCAGGCGCCTGCTCTGGGCATCAGGGTACCTGCAGACATTCCCACCAGCAGAAGTGGCACGCCCATTCCCCAAGCCATTGAGAAAAGTGCCCCCCCGCCCAGGATCACATCCCCTGTCTGAGAAATATACAGAAGTGCACCTGCGAGTGGCGCTGCGACACAAGGTCCCACGATAAGTGCAGAAATAGCCCCCATCGCTGCCGCTGCGGTAAGTTTTCCGCCAGGAAACCGCAAGGCAATCTGATTCAGCCGACTTTGTACGCCAGCTGGCATCTGGAGATGGATGACATCAAACATGGCCAGACCGAACAGGGCCAGCAGTAGCGCAAATATCACCAGCACCGAAGGGGTTTGAAGCCAAGCCGCCAAACCCGCCCCTGTGATGCCAGCCAACACTCCCAGGATCGTGTAAACAATCGACATGCCCGCCACGTATGCAGCCGCCAGTGACAACCCTCGAAGTCGCGTCACATGGGTGTTCTGTCCCACAATTAATGCGGACAAAATTGGAACCATCGGCAGTACGCAAGGCGTGAACGCCAATAGAAGTCCCAATCCAAAAAACAGCAACAACAGTTGCCATAAGGTGCCACGCTCAAGTGCATCGGCAATACCGGTATCGCTCGAAGTACTGAACAAATCGGACCAGTTAAACCCACTTGGCGTTTGAACGCTATCAGAGACGCCGGCAAGATCAAAAGGTCTATCCAGATCTACAACTGCCTGTTGACCCACCATCCGGTAGCCGTCCTCGGAGGGCTCCATCACGACCGCGGATATCATGGGCGGATAACACAATCCTGCATCTGCACATCCCTGACTGGTGATGCTCAGAGCAAACCGGCGACGCGGCTGATCCGCGGGCCAGGCCGGCAGTTCAATCATGAACTCGACTGCACCGTAATGAAGCGCCATCTCCTTCTCGAAGGTCGGGTCATACTTCACCACCCCTTGCGGTAGATTCGAAATCTGGACAGGCCATGGCGCATCCTGTACCGACACCTCAAACCGCTCTCGGTACATGTAATATTTGGGCGCGATTCTGTAGGACACCACCACGACATCAGGGGCGATCTGCCTTGCCTGCATCATGAACGCACGATCAGGCGACAGAAAATCCTGTGCTTGACTGGCGAATACCGCAACCACCGCACAAAAGGCAATCACCCAGCGCAACGCGCGCACGGGGATGGAAAGGCTATGAATGCGAGGTATTTGCATGAATCCACTCAAGGTAAGGTCCGTATCCAGCAATCGCCGGAAGCACCAAAACTTCAGGCACATCATACGGATGCAGTTCAACTAACCGCTCAATAGCGGCCGATACAACTGCCTGTGACGTTTTGATGGTCAGACTGATTTCTTGTTCCCCTTGAATCTCCCCTTTCCAGAGATACATCGACAAGCCACTTTGCCCAAAATGCACACAAGCCGCCAGATTCTCTTCAAGGAGAACGTGAGCGATGCGCTTACCGAGATTCAGATCAGGTACGGTCGACAAGATCACCACTGCAGCAAAGTCCTGAGTCTGCTCTGTCTCCATGCTTACACCCCTCCAAAAAATGAATATATGCAGTGCAACACGCAAAACACATCCAGTCCGCCGTAAAGGATACATTGCCGGTCGGATTGCACCCGCAGAAATAGCAATGGCGGCCCAAAGGCCGCCATTGTTCATTAGCAAGGCGCAGCAGAAACTGTCTCTACCAGCCTATACCGCCTTACTCCGAAGTATCACTGCCTGCTGCAGCGTCATCAACGTCGGGACGGTCCACGAGTTCCATGAAAGCCATAGGCGCATTATCACCTTGACGATGCCCCATCTTGAGGATCCGGGTGTAACCACCGTTGCGCCCGGCGTAACGCGGACCAATTTCAGCGAACAGCTTTACAACAGCATCGCGATCACGCAGACGGGCAAACGCCAGACGTTTGTTTGCCAGTGTTGGCTCTTTACCCATTGTGATCAGGGGCTCAACAACCCGACGCAACTCTTTTGCTTTCGGGAGTGTCGTTTTAATCGCTTCGTGCATCAGCAGGGACACAGCCATATTGCGAAACATCGCAAGGCGGTGACTGCTGGTTCTGTTCAGTTTACGAAGACCATTTCCGTGACGCATGATAAATTCCTAGATGAATCTTGAAGTTAATTGCCTCTTCTATCGGCACCTGCCGCGGGGCAATGATGGGGTTTTGCTGCCTGTCCACACATTCCGCAAGGACAGGCCCGAACTTTACACGATCAAGGACGATCCAGTCCAACTGGAGGCCAGTTTTCGAGTTTCATACCCAGTGTCAGCCCACGAGCGGCCAGCACTTCCTTGATTTCATTGAGCGACTTGCGACCCAGATTTGGCGTCTTGAGAAGCTCGTTCTCGGTGCGCTGAATCAGATCACCGATGTAATAGATGTTCTCTGCCTTGAGGCAGTTGGCAG
>CAZBIN010000129.1:0-8614 GCA_964491995.1 uncultured Orrella sp. | reverse complement strand
AATTCATAACGCGCTGCTCGGCGTTGGCCTGCTCTATCTTTCGATGTGGTGTCTTTCCACCCTTGATGCGACTGGCAAATGGCTGATGAGTATCGGTGCGCCACTGATTACCGTCGTATGGATGCGATATGTCAGCCACCTGGTGTTGATGTCGCTTTTGGTGTTGCCTCGCAAGGGATTGCGTGTGCTTCGCAGCCAGACGATCCGATTCCAGATGCTGCGGGCCATGGCGATGCTGATTGCCTCACTCTGTCTGTTTCCCGCACTGATGTATCTGCCTCAGGCACAGGCAACAGCCATCGCCTTTCTGGCACCACTCATCATGCTCGCACTCGCCCCATGGCTGCTTGGTGAGCCCCATAAACGTTCACGATGGATCGCAGGGGCAATCGGATTTCTCGGTGTGCTGATTGTGATCAGACCGAGCGCAGGGCTTGATCCGATCGGCGTACTGTTTGCCTTGGCAACGGCTGTATTTTTTGCGTTGCAACACATTTGCACCAGAAAGGTTGCGGTTGACAATCCTTTCACAACTTTGATCTGGAGCGGACTGGTTGGCGCCGTGGTGATGACAGTGGCCCTGGTTTTCACGATTGATGAGAGCTGGCCGATTCTGCAACAGTTGACCGTGGGACAATGGTTATTGATGATTTCGTTGGGTGTCTCGGGTGGCATGGGCCATCTGTTGCAGATACAGGCTTACCAGAATGCTCCGGCCTCTTTACTGGCGCCATTCATTTACCTGCAGATTTCCGCAGCAACAGTGCTCGGATGGCTTATCTGGGGAGATTTTCCCGACAAGCTGACGTGGGTGGGTATCGGTGTGATCTGCGCCAGTGGTGCAGGAATCGGTCTCTACGAGTGGCATCAAAGAAAGACTCGTTAAGGCCACTGCCCGCGTACCACTCGGGCCTGGCGAATATCCCGAGCAAATCAGATCAAGACCGGTTCAGACGCCGCTAAACGCTCACCCTGACTATCAAACCACCGAGGTCAAGCGACCCGCATGAATTTCGATTGAACGTTCACAACGGTGTGCAAGATCCTGATCGTGCGTCACAAGAACCAGCGTGGTGCCATGCTCTTTGTGCAGACTGAACATCAAATCAATGATGCGTGCGCCCGTCACCACATCAAGGCTACCCGTCGGCTCGTCAGCAAACAACAATGCAGGCTGAGTGATAAAAGCACGTGCAATCGAGACGCGTTGCTGTTCCCCGCCGGAGAGCGTGGATGGGTAATGATTAAATCGATGTCCCAGACCCACTTCCTCAAGCACCTTGCGTGCCGCCTGCTCGGCAGGCTTGCCGGCGAGCTCGAGTGGCAACATCACGTTTTCAAGAGCCGTCAGATTGGGTAGCAACTGAAACGACTGAAATACAAATCCCACGTGTGCCGCCCGAAACTGCGCCCTGGCATCTTCGTCAAGGTCAAAAATCTCCTGCCCAAGCAAACGAACCCGCCCCTGACTGGGAACATCCAGTCCCGCGAGCAGTCCAAGCAGAGTAGACTTCCCTGATCCGGAGGCTCCCGTAATCGACACGGACTCGCCCTTGGCGACGCGGAACGCCACATCAGCCAGAATGGTCAGCTCACCACCCGCGTCCGCGACGCTTTTGGACAACCCTTCAACTTCAATAGCAGCTTTATTTGACATGATTCGATTGTCTCACTTCTTTAAAAACATAACTTCAATGACCTTGTTGAGTCTTGCGGTGCTGGGCGGCCATGCAAGCGTTGCACAGACCGAGGCACCGCCATCCACATCGAACGCTCAGTCTCTGGCCTCAAGTAGAGGCAGTGAAGAACCTGAACGCATCCTGATTGTCGGTGACAGCCTCTCTTCGGAATACGGAATTCGTCGTCAGAGCGGCTGGGTAGAGCTTTTACGGCTTCGCCTGACAGAAAAAGACCTGCAGCCGATACAAGTCATCAATGCCAGCATCAGCGGGGATACCACCAGTGGCGGCGTTTCCCGGTTGCCCGCACTGCTCGCACAGCACCGCCCGACGATTGTCATCATCGAGCTCGGTGGCAACGATGCCTTGAGAGGCCTTTCCATGGCCATGACCCGTGACAACCTGACCAGAATGGTCGAGATGAGTCAGAAAGGCGGAGCGAGAGCCATTCTTGCTGGTATGCAGATCCCACCCAACTACGGTCCCTCTTATGCGGAATCGTTCAAGAATGTATTCCCTCAAGTCGCACGTCAGACACAGTCCGCATTGATTCCATTTTTACTTGCCGGTCTTGAAACTGATCGAAGCCTCTTTATTGAAGACGGAATCCACCCCTCGGAAAAGGCCCAGCCCAGGATTCTAGAAAACGTATGGGAAGTGCTCGAACCCATCATCAAAGGGTGAAACTTAAACACTCGAGGAATGGCAAGTTGATCAATGAAACGACATACCATCCTCTGAGTGTCCCTGTTGGATGATTTTGGGAGATCGAAGTTCATTGACCCACAGGGAATATTTACTGCAGATGAGCCCTTGACATCCTCTGCGGCATGAATGCCGGAGATTCCTACGGCGCTCCGATCTCCATCGTGCGCCAGTACACCGAACAGCAGCACACGCCGCACTGAAACCCGGGACACCCTATTGATTATCAAAAGCTTCTGCACAGAAAACAGCGAAGGCCTGACACAGGTCAGGCCTTCGCTGTTTGTATCTGGGAATTAAACTAACCGTTCAAGCCCCTGAAAAACCTCACTGTGCATCAGCAGACCCGTCAATGACTGCCGATCCTTCCGGCGTGATCTTGGCATTGAACTTTTGACGAAGAATGGTCAGAGCCGCTTGTTCCTCACTTCGTCCCGCCGCCTGAGAAAGCTGACCGCGAAACTGATCAAGCTCGGCCGCATCCAGTGCTTGTCCCGGGGATACCGACTGAAGATGAAGCAGCGCAAAACCGTTCGGGATATCAACACCGATCATCGCTGGCACATCCTGTTGACTGTGCGACATGACAGCCGCGAGCTCGGCAGAACTCATATCACGCGGATTCTGGCGAGAAACGACTTGCGCAGGCGCAAATCCGGTCGGATCGGCAATTTGCTCCTTGGCCACCACGAGTGCTGCCTTACCAGCTTCACGTGCGAGACTGAGTGCGCGCTCACGCACGAGATCCTCTCGGATCAGCGGCGCAGCAACATCCAGAGACGGGATGACCGACGGATTGATCTTGGTCACTCTGAGCGCGAGAATCGTATCGGGCGCAAGCTCTATGGAGCCGGAATTCTCGCCTGAACGCATCACATCCTCAGAAAACGCAATCTGTCTAACACGGGGATGATTCAAAATCGTCTGAACATCGTCCGTCACAGCCGTTTCACGCTTGAAAAGCTGGTCACCAAGCAACCCTTCACGTGCAAGTCCCTGAGCCTTCTTGAGATCCACCCCGAGCTGCTGGGCGATGGGTCCAAGCGAATCGCGCTGGTCGTAAACCAGATTCGTAAGCTGCCCCGCCATATCTGCAAATTTTGCTGAAGCCAGTTGAAGCCGGATCTGGCTGGCAATGTCATCGCGCACCTGATCCAGAGGCTTGATCGACGGCGGCTGGACCTCAGTGACTGTCACAACGTGGAAACCAAAGGGACTTTCCACTACCTCGGAAATCTCGCCAGGATTGAGCGAAAAAACCGCCTTCTCGACTTCCGGCACCAACGTGTCTTTGCTGATCCAGCCAAGATCGCCACCCTGTCCAGATGAACCAGGATCCTGGGAACGCTCTTTGGCCAATGCCGCAAACCTGGCAGGATCTGCCTTGAGCTCCGCAGATGTCTGGGTGGCCTTCTCACGAGCCTGTTCCTTGACATCCGCGCTTGCGTTCGGTGCCACTTCAAACAAGATGTGACTCACACGACGGCGCTCAGGCTGGCCGTAGCGATTCTGGTTTTGCTTGTAGAAGTGATCAATCTCGGCCTCTGAAACTGATACACCACGAGTGGCTGCAGCCTCATCAAGCACCAGATACTCGATGTCAACACTTTCCGGCAAACGCAAAGATTCCGCATTGCTGTCGTACCAGGCTTTGACCTGCTCATCCGTGATAGCAGCATCTGCCTCATATGCTGACTGAACGAAGCGCCGCACGGCAACCGTTCTTTCCTGTGTCAGTGCGCTAACCAGGCTGTCAACAACCGCCTTGGGCGCGCTCGCCGTGGAGCCAATCGGACCGAGCACCTGCGCGAGGATCAGATCACTGCGTAGACGCATTTCGAAGTCAGCTGGCGTCATGCCCTGCGCAGCAAGAATCTGTCGATAACGTTCGGGAGAAAACTGCCCGTTCTCCTGGAGTGCTGGAACATCGGCGATGGTTTGACGCAATGTTTCATCAGAAACTGTGTAACGACCTTCGGTCGCCGCTGCGGCGACCACACGCTGGTCGATCATGTCGTTGAGCAAACGCTCACGAAATGCCGGCGTGTCAAGTGCCTGAGGATCAAACTGAGTGCCCAGCACTGAACGCAGCTCTTCGAGCTGACTTCGTCTGGCCATATCAAATTCGGGCAGCGTAATGGCGTTGCCGTTGACCTCTGCCAGCTCTTTGTCTTTCGACATGAAGCCAACGTAGCCCTCAATGCCGAAAAACGCAAAAGCCGGAACGATCAACAGGAGCAGAACCAACTGCATCCAGCGGCGATGGTTGCGTATGAAATCAAACATGTACGTGCTCGGAAACCCTTGTGAAAACGCGGTTGAGTGTACCATCTGCCATGAGCGTTCAGCACAGCTGACACAATCACAGCACAACTTGATCAAGATATTTCGGAGTCACCCTTGTTTAGCTACCGCCACGGATTTCATGCAGGCAACCACGCAGACGTGCTTAAACACACCGTTCTGGCACAGGTTCTGTCCCACTTCCGGCTGAAAGATGCACCATTCTGGGCAATTGATACTCATGCGGGCGCAGGCCTGTACGACCTTGCCGGCGACTGGGCGAACAAGAAAGCCGAGTATGTCGATGGCGTTGCACGCATCTGGGCTCGAATGCCCGGAGGGACGGCTTTTGACAAACCAATACCCGATATATTCGAGCCCTGGCTAGACGCTTTGAAGCGACTCAATCCCGACGGACAGATCAGGTTCTATCCTGGCTCACCGTGGCTTTGGCTTGACGGCTGGCGTGCTCACGATCGACTCAAACTGATAGAGCATCTACCGGTCGAAGCTGATGTGCTACGTCGCAATCTTGATCAAAGACGAGACTTGCCACCCAGGGCGGTACAAGTTCTCGAGCAGGACGGATTCGACACTCTCAAGGCGTTTCTGCCACCCACGACGCGCCGCGGCATCGTACTCATGGATCCATCCTATGAGGATAAGCACGACTATCAACGCGTCGTCGATACCGTGCGTGACGCCATCACGCGATTTCCAACGGGCACCTACATGATCTGGTATCCGCGGGTCAATCGTCTGCAGGTTGAGCAGATGCGCCGCCAACTGCGCAAGAGCGCAGTCGCAGACTGGCTCGATGTCGAGATGACGGTCTCGAGACCCCCCATCGATGGGCACGGACTGTTCGGATCCGGATGTTTTCTGATCAACCCACCTTACACCCTCGAGCCATTGCTGCGCAGTGCAATGCCCTGGCTCACCAGAACCCTCGCTCAGGATGAAACTGCCAGATGGTCGATCGAAACGGGTAATGGCAAAGCTCAGGACGAGACAAGAACCCATCCCACGAAAAGTTACAAGACAGCCAACCCGAATCGGGGCTCGGGTCGAGCACAGGGATCTACGCTTGTTTTAAGTGGCGCGGGACAAGGCTCATACCAGCGCAAGCCACTGCCATCTCGCAAACCAAAAGCTTGATAAAAGCAACCCAGATTTGCGCGAACCATGCATTCCAATGAATGGAATGCATGGTGACTAAAATCCTTCATCCGGTCTCAGGAACCGCCATTTCCCGACTTCCAGCTCACCGAGTCGTACCTGACCGACGCGAACCCGCTTGAGCCCGACCACCTGCAGTCCAACCAATTCACACATCCGGCGAATCTGGCGTTTTTTGCCTTCCTTGAGAATAAACTTCAGTTGATCGTCATTGAGCCAATCGACTCGAGCAGGCTTCAGAGGCTTGCCGTCGAGCGCCAGGCCATGGCGTAGTCGCTGCAGCCCATCGGCTGCCAGACGTCCTTTGACCCGCACCAGGTATTCTTTTTCAATCTCACTGTTCTCGCCAATCAGCTGTTTGGCAACACGACCATCTTGTGTCAGAACCAGCAACCCTGTCGAATCGATATCCAGGCGACCCGCAACAGCCAGCCCACGGCGATGTCCAGGATTGAGCCGCCATCCTGACCGATCAGTCGAAGACTGATTCTCGGGAGTTACAAGCGTAATGGCCGGCAGATAACCGTCTTCGGCCTGACCAGAGACCAGACCGATCGGCTTGTGCACGAGAATCGTGACTCTGGACTCCTGCGTGGCAACCGCATGCCTGGCCAGCTCAATCCGCTGTGTCGGCAATGCCTTGTCACCGAGTCCGACCACTTGGCCATCGACCCGGACCAGACCCTGTTCCAGAAACCGATCTGCCTCTCGGCGAGAACACATTCCCTGCTGGGCCATTAATTTTGAGATGCGCACTTTTTCCATAGGATTGCGATAATACGCCACTATGGTCCCACTTTTATATTCATGCAGCTGGCGCACTGAGCCGCCCCCCCATTGCTCACCCACCCAAAAACTCTGGTTAGCCCGCAGTGGGGCACTGACAACAGGGCTGCGCGCGCTTGGTGCATTCAGCCTGTCAGTGGTCTCTCAAGGCATTGAGATCGCGCTCGCGGAAGAGACAGATGTGATGGGCCACGCACCGTTATGGCGTCGTGAGGTTCTCATGTCGATCGACAAAATCCCTTGCGTGCTGGCTCGCAGCGTGACACCCTTGAGCGCATCTCATGGGTGCTGGCAAGGTATTCGCAAACTGGGGCGCCGACCTCTGGCAGATCTGTTGTATCACGATCCAGGCATTACCAGAAGTTTGTTCGAAATCAGTCGAATTGGCAGGCGTCACGGCCTTCATCAAAGTTTGCGGCGCTCCGGGCTTGGGCCCACCATTGAGTCGAGTCTGTTGGCCAGGCGCTCGATTTTCTGGCGACAAGATCAGCCATTGCTGGTTTCAGAGTGTTTTTTACCGGCATTCTGGAGCCTGACCGCGGCGCGGCGCTAAGTTTTTCCGGTTCCATAACCCTAAAGACCCTGTTTTGTGCTGGTTGCACACTGTTTACAAGCGATTTTCATGAACATCGACACGTATCAACGGTCCCGCTATAACGCACGGGTTCTGACAACGGCTCAAGCGCTTGGCGGTGCAAGCCCTGCAATCATCGTGTCACTAGGTGGTCTGGTCGGACAGCAACTGGCAAGCCACCCGTCTCTGGTCACACTGCCCGTGAGCATTTTCAATCTCGGGCTGGCCATCGGCACCCTGCCCGCAGCCTGGGTCATGAAATCGTATGGACGCAGAAGTGGCTACATGGTCGGCGGTATCCTCGGGGTGATTTCCGGGTTGGTCGCTGCTACCGGTATTTTTCAGCAAATGTTTGTCATGTTCTGCCTGGGCACGTTGATCGCCGGGTTTTATGCGTCCTATGTGCAGAGCTATCGCTTCGCCGTGGCCGATGGTGCCCCCGACGACATGAAGCCGCGCCTGATTTCCTGGGTCATGCTGGGCGGCCTGTTTTCCGCAATCATCGGTCCGCAAACGGTGATCTGGACCCGGGATATTGTTCCGTGGGCCCCATTTGCAGGCAGCTTTGTGGCACAGAGTCTGCTAGCGTTGATCGCCCTGCCCGTTCTTTGGCGCCTCAGACCGACTTCCGCACCCAAAGCCGTCGCATCAACATCGCACCCGTTGGGTCAGGCATCGGGCAACAAGCCCTCGCAAGGCAGACCCTTGAAGGAAATTGCCGCGCAGCCTCGTTTCATTCTCGCTGTGACCGCCGGGGTGGTGTCCTACGCGATGATGAGCTTTGTGATGACAGCCGCGCCGATTGCGATGGTTGACTGTGGTCATTCCATCGGTGTAGCGGCCCTCGGCATCCAATGGCACATCCTTGCCATGTTTGGCCCAAGCTTTTTTACGGGTCGTTTGATCCAGCGATTTGGTGTTAACGCCGTCACTGCAACGGGACTGCTGCTACTTGCCGCGTCTGGTGCGGTCGGCCTCTCGGGTCTGGATGTTTCACACTTCTGGATTGCGCTGGTTCTGCTAGGCGTGGGCTGGAACTTTGGATTTATTGGCGCGACCACCATGGTGACGGCATGCCATCGTCCTGAGGAAAGAAATCGCGTTCAGGCCCTCAACGATTTTCTGGTGTTCGGCTCCGTGGCAATTTCCTCGTTCTCATCCGGCAAGCTGCTTTCCGTCGCGGGCTGGGAAACTATCAACATGATGGTATTTCCCGCTGTCGCCTTTGTGCTGGCCATGATGGCATGGGTGCACTTGCGCCGCCGTCAGAGAGTCTGAGCATTGCCTTGCACAGCACTTGAATGACGACTTCAGGGACATTGATCCTGCAATAGATCGACCTGTGCAATAGTTAAACGGCAGCCTCAGGCCAGAAGCTGCCGTTTAGTGAGTGAAATTCATCAACCAG
>CAZBIN010000128.1:0-8619 GCA_964491995.1 uncultured Orrella sp. | reverse complement strand
TGCAAGGCTGCGGCTGCGGAACTGGCTGCTGTCACACCAGGAATGATTCGCACCGGGATGGATGCAGCCTGCAGCGCATCCAGCTCCTCGCGAAGCCGGCCAAATATCGATGGGTCACCGCCTTTGAGACGCACGACACGCTTTCCCTGAGAGGCAAAGTTCACCAGCAATCGACCAATAAAGGCTTGCTGCGTCGACGCGCGACCCGCTCGTTTTCCGACGGAGATCCATTGTGCTTGTGGTGCAGCACTCATGAAACCCGTCACGTCCAGCAAGGCGTCGTAGAGCACAATGTCCGCGCATTCGAGGGCATGCCAACCCGCGCGCGTCACAAGCTCCGGATCCCCGGGTCCGGCCCCTACAATGACCACATCCCCCGCCATCGTCATGCTGATCTCAGAACCGCATAACGCCGCACAGAGGCTGTACCCACAAGACCAGACTCACCGTCTGCCCCTGTTTGGTAGTGGCGACTGAAAGGTCTGAGCAGCTCTCGACCGATGGTCAACGTCTCGCTATCGATCAGAGTCTGTGCCACCTGTGGAAGATGGCAGACATCGAAACCGCAGCGCTTGAGAAAATAAATCATATCGGCATGAACTGCTCCGACGGCATGCAATTCAATGTCGTGCCAAGTCTCTCGAATTCGTGCCGCCAGAGAAAGCCCACGACCGTCGACCGATTTGGAGAACCAGACACCAACCGTGGCATGTTCCTGAAGCCGTTGAAGATTCTTCTGCCAGGACTCTGCGGGGTCCAGAATCAGCGCTGGTGGCGCGCTTTCAATGCGTCGGCCAGACATGAGATCGAGCGCAAAAGTCCCAGACTCATTCACAGCAAAGAGCTGTGAAGCAACTGTTGTGTGTGTCATTGATTTCTCACCTGTGTTCTGCGGGCCGATTCCGCGGCTTGCGCAAACGCGGCTGATCCCAGACGCCCAACGGCATCGTGAAATGTCTCGCCCGGGGCGCGCACCTCAAGATAATGATCGAGAATAAGCTCAAGAGCATCTGCGACCTCATCCTCTGCAAACGCCCTACCAATGATTTTTCCCAGAGCTGCGGGCGCACCGTGACCGCTATGTCCTCCCAGCAGAATCTGATAAAAAGCGGCTCCATCTTTGTCCACTCCGAGCACACCAATGTGGCCGATGTGGTGATGACCACAACTGTTCATGCAACCGGATATTCTCAAATCAATCGGTCCAAGGTTTTCCTGATCGTCGAGATCACCAAACCGCTGCGCGATATCCTCGGCAAGTGGCAAAGACCTGGCATTGGCTAGCGAGCAGTAGTCTCCGCCCGGACAGGCAACCATGTCACTGATCAAACCGCCCACTGGATGCGCCAGCCGATGACTCACAAGCGCGTCATAAAGTCGGGCCAGATCAGCCTGGGCCACGGCAGGCAAGAGCAAGTTCTGCGTATGCGTCACCCGAATGAAGCCCTGGCTGAACCGGTCTGCAATGTCGGCCACGACCTCCATGTCTTGCGCGGTCAGATCACCCGGAGCGCGGCCCGCCCCTTTGACTGGAATCAAAACGCCTGCCATCCCTGCAACGCGATGTGGCAAGCGGTTGCGGCTAAGCCAGCGCTCAAAGCGCGCCTGATGATCGGGGTCAGATGGTGCAAGGCGCTCGGTCTCGATGCAGGCTTTTGTCCAGTCGGGATCGACAAACCGGGACTTGACCTGAGCCAGACTGTCTCTGCTGAGACGGTCAGGTCCATTTCTCAGCTTCAGGAATTCTTGCTCGACCATCTGTGCAAAGGCCTCGACACCGACCGTTCTGACCAGAATCTTGATTCTGGCTTTCGTCAGATTGTCGCGCCGACCCAACTCGTTATAGACCCTCATGACCGCATGGGTGTAGGAAAGCAGATCCTGCCAGTCGAGCTCATCTTTGAGCACAGGTCCCAGAATAGGCGTTCGACCCAGTCCCCCGCCCACTCGAACCCGAAAACTCACATCAGGTGCGATGCGTACAACCTCAAATGCAAGATCATGAACCTGAACCAGCGCCCGGTCCTGAGGTGTTCCAGTCAACGCAACTTTGAATTTGCGCGGCAGAAAGCTCAGCTCCGGATGGAACGTACTCCACTGACGCAAAAGTTCAGCATAGGGTCTGGGATCCAGAATCTCGTCGGGCGCAATACCCGCCAGAGCATCGCTGGTGATGTTGCGCAAGCAGTTGCCACTGGACTGAATTCCATGCAGTCCGATTTCGGCCAGTTCGGTCAGGGCCGCAGGGACATCGTCTACCGCAATCCAGTTCAGCTGCATGTTCTGACGGGTGGTCAAATGTCCATAGCCTTTGTCGTAGGTTCGGCTGACTCGCGCCAGACGTCGCAACTGATCGCTACGCAGCATGCCGTATGCGATTGCGATGCGCAACATGGGCGCGTGACGCTGAATATAGAGTCCGTTTTGCAGGCGTAACGGCTTGAACTCATCTTCCGTCATCAAACCCTGCCGGGTTCGGACAATCTGGCCCGCTAACTGATTTGCGCGCTCCACGAGAAGCTGAGTATCAAGATTTGTAGGTACGTACATTGGGGTTCCGATCATGCAGGCTTTTCACCTGACTTTTGAGTCGATTTTTCAAGCACCTCGCAATCGCTTTATTGCAATCGAGACGTGGTCCTTGGTGTCACCCCAACGTTAGCAAACGGACCCGATTTCGCCCAACATCAATTTCTCATTTGCTTATTCCCGCACCTGCGCAATCGATCGAATCGCTCATATCTCGTTAGACCTGACCATGGCAATCACCTGTTGCGCATCCAGTGACGCCGCCTTTTGCTGAATCTGCGGCAAATACTGAGACTGCAAGGAACGTGCCGGCTCGAGCAACTCGCTGAAGGTCCGCTTGAGCAGATCGGTGTTCATCTGCCGTCCTTGACTGTAATAACGCTTGGCCAGCTGACCCAATGCATAGGTCGTGGCAAACGACATCGCCATGGAGGTTGCCGCTCGGCCCACCTTTCGACCTCCACCACCCAGCAGGCTGCCCAGCAGGCCTCCCACCAGCTTGCGTCCGAACTGCTCGACATACTGAGACGTCAGACCTACCCCGACGGTTGCAAGCAATTCCCTGATATGTCCCTGATCCAGGTCATAGCCCGCCAGCTTGCCAATGCGGTAGACCATTTTGATCTGCAGTGGGATGATGGCCACCGATGCCCATGACTGTGGCAATAGCTCGAGCGCACCATTCAGAATCGAATAGTTCAGCACCATCGCGTCAACCCTGGCAGAATCAAGCGAGGCTGCGCCAGGCCCATTCGCCTGCGCTGCACCATGATCCGTTGTCGTATGTGCCTGCAAATCTGACGGGGAATGTGGTTGTGAAATTAGACTCACACTGCTTGAGGCCTGCGCGATCGCGTCCGCCGTTTGCACCGGTTCTGATCCCTGTGCATCCTGTTGAAGACCCAGAGCGTGACGCAGTTGTGCCAGAAACGCCTTTTCTGCTTCACAGATTGCACCGTCACTCTCGCAGACACATACCGCCAGCTCGTAGGCATAAAGTCGCTGACGCTGGTCCTGGAGTGTGGCAGCCACATCCGTCAACCTGACTTTAGACATCAGTACATCCTGGTAGGCAGACGCCATCTCAGGGAGGTCTTGACCGAGTTGCTGAGCAAACTGACGAATGTGCTCGCGCTCGCGCTCATCCTTGGCACCATCGGCAAATGCTGCAAACATGACAATTGAAAGAATCGCTCGTTCTGGCGTCGGAATAGGAGATGTCATTGGGGGACCTTTTTCACTTGAATGGCACGATTATCCAATGTAATCCCGACAACACAAGGACACGGCATGACGGCGAGTCAACAATCGCCCACATGAATGACTTTCCAGCACAAGCGACTGGTCATCATATTGCGTGAACTCATCTCTGCACCGCTGGCAGATTTGCTATCGTGTGATCTCTGAACTCTTGCGCAGGAACGAACCATGACAGAATCAGACCCTGACATGAAGCTGTTGCTCGTGGTCTATCACTCAATGACGGGCGGCACTGAGCAAATGGTCGATGCGTTTGTGCAGGCAGCACAGGGTGAAGCAGGAGTGCAAGTGCGTGCGCAAAAGGCAAGCCAGACCGCGTCAACCCACGTTCTCAAAGCAAGCGGGCTGGTATTTGCAACACCAGAGAACCTTGCCGGCATGAGCGGCCAGCTCAAGGACTTCTTCGACAGAACCTACTATGATGTTTTTGACAAGGCGAACGCAACACCCTACGGGATCATGATCTGCGCCGGAAGCGACGGCGAGAATGCGGTGCGACAGATTGAACGAATTGCCACCGGATGGCGTCTTAAACTGATTCAGCCTGCACTTATTGTCAACACTCATACGCAAACGCCAGAAGCCATTCTGGCAACAAAGCATCTCAGTGCACAGCAGCTTGAGCCGTGTCGACAGTTTGGCGCTCTCTTTGCCGCAGCGTTGTCCATGTCGATTTACTAACCTTGAACCAAGGCTGTACACGGAGTCCAACTCATGTCCCGTTCCATCAAACCCATTCAACGGGATTTCATCATCGTGGGTGGTGGCATCGCCGCAGCGACGGCCGCTCAATCACTCAGAAGCATTGATCAGGATAGTTCGATAGTGGTCATTTCTCAGGAGACAGTGGCCCCCTACCACCGTCCACCGCTCTCCAAAATGGGCGCTACCGTAGACCCACAACTTGCGCCATCGCTGGTCATGCCAGAGCAACGATACAGCGAGCTCTCGATTGAGCTTCGAAAAGGAGCATCCGCATCGGGTCTGAACCGCCGCCAGCACACCCTGACAGTGCACAGCAAGCAGGGCACGGATATCCTTGAGTACGGCAAACTTCTGATTGCAACCGGCGCTCGGGCCACATCGCTTGAGATTCCGGGCGTTGACCTTGAGGGTGTGCATTACTTGCGTTCGATAGAGGATGCCAGCGCCATCCGTCGTGATGCTAGCCAAGCTCGTCGGGCGGTGGTCATCGGTGGCAGCTTCATTGGAATGGAAATTGCTGGATCTTTGCGACAGCTCGGTCTTGAGGTCGTGGTCATCGAACGTGACTCCCTACTGTACAAATTTCATCACCAGGGCATCTCGGCTCATTTCAAAAAAATGCTGGCACAACATGGTGTCGCCAGCAAAACAGGGCAAATCCCGGTTCGGTTCGAAGGCAAGCTGAAGGTCGAGTCCGTTCTGACGGATCAAGGCGAACAAATCGCATGCGACCTCGTGGTCATTGGCACAGGGGTGACGCCCAACATCGACTGGCTGCAGTCCTCGGGCCTGAGCTTGCGAGACGGCGTTCTGGTCAACCAGTTCCTGCAAAGTGATGACCCGGATGTGTACGCTGCTGGCGATGTAGCCAATGCATGGCACCCGGTATTTCAACGGCACCTGCGCGCCGAGCACTGGGACAATGCAATTCGACAAGCAAAATGCGCAGCGCGCAACATGGCGGGTGAGCGTGAGCCATATACCCACATCAGCTATTTCTACAGCCACGTATTTGACCAGAGCTACAACGCATTGGGTCTGACCGAACAAGGTGCGCAAAAACTCGATAGAGGTGATCTGGCGCACGGGCCGTTTGAGGTTCTTTACATGCAAGATGGCGTTTGCCAGGGATTCTTTACGCTGGGGCGAGCCAGCGAGAATGCCCGAGCTGCAGAGACGTTGATCCGTGACAGAGTCAATCTGAACCCGCATCTGCAAAAGCTTCACTCTCCAGCGTTTGCACTGCGTGACGTCCCTGGACAGGTTCTGTTCATCCTGCAAGGTGGTGGTGCCTACGGCGCTTTCGAATGCGGTGCGATACGCGCTCTCCAAGAACACAAAGTGCTGCCGGATCTGGTTGCCGGCGTTTCGATTGGCGCATTCAATGCGGCCATCATCGCCTCGGCACGCGAGCATGCGGCTGAGGCGCTGGAAAGCTTCTGGCACGATATTTCTACGATCACACCCGAGTTGGGCGACGAGATCATGCGTCGGATGATCGCCGGACAGCAAGTCAGTGCATGGGGTGTTCCAGGATTCTTTTCTCCAAGATGGATGCAATCCATGCTGTTGAGGGGACCGGCCCCACACCAGTGGACCAGTCTCTACGACTTTTCTGAAGCAGGTGATCTGCTACAAAAGTATGTTGATTTTGCGGGACTCAGGAACAGCCCCGTCAGACTGCTGGTGACCGCAGTCGATGTGCAGAGTAGCGATATCGTTCTTTTTGACAGTTACATCGATGATCTGACGGCTGACCACATTCTGGCCAGTGGCAGTCTGCCACCCGCTTTTGACTGGACTACCGTGGATGGTCGCCACTACTGGGATGCCGGAATTATCAGCAACTCCCCTCTGGACAGGGTACTCGAGCGAGTCGGGTCATCAGGCAAACAAATTTACCTGATTGACCTTTTCATGGGCAGACGTGAGCATTTACCTGAAAACATCATGGATGTTTACGCCCGGCGTGAGGAAATCATCTTTTCTGAAAGGCTGCGCCGAGACAACAACAAACAGGATCTGCTCCAGACTCACCGAAGACTGATCGAGCAATTAATGGCTGAACTACCAGCCGACAAGCGCGACAGATTTCGCAGCGAGCCTCTTTATCAGCAATTGATGGGGTCAGCGACAGCGACAACGCTGACACGCATCATGCGAGAATCATCTCCGGAAAATCCACCTTCGCGCGCGTACGACTTTTCCAGAGCAACCATCAAGCAATTGATCTCGGACGGTTATAAAACAGCCATCGAAGTCCTGCAAAGCAAATCCATCTGATCTTGCGAGAACGCATCTGAAAATGGCCAACTGGTCATGCCACCATTTCTTTAGCCAGCATTTTCATGAACGCCCGAGTTCTGGCGGGCAACAACTTTCGACCGGGCGTGACCGACCAGATGGTAGCCGATGGCAATGCCCATTGAGGCAAAACCCTGACCAGCCTTCCCTGGGCAATCGCCTCAGCGACCAGCGAGTCCGCCAGGGCGACAATTCCCATCCCTTCCAGGCCAAGGTCACGTTGCAGTTGTGGGGAGTTTGAAGATATTGGGCTTTGTGGCATTACAACGACTGAATCACTACCCTTTTGCAAATGCCAGGGCAACGCCTCCCCAGCACTACTGATGTGTTTGAGGCAAACATGCCAGCTCAGATCGGCAGGCTCAAGCGGCGTGCCTTTTCGCTTTAGATAGGCGGGGCTGGCATAGAGATGAATGTCGATATCACACAGCTTGCGAGCCACCAGCGTACTGTCGTCTGGTAAATGTCTCGCAATGCGCACCGCCAGATCGAACCGGTCGGCCAGCAGATCAACCCGACGGGTCGACATATCGAGTTCAACCGTCACTTCCGGGTAGCGCTTGGCATAGCGCATCAGCATCGCCGTCAGATCAAGCTGCTCCAGATCCGGCGGCATGGAGACCCGAAGCAAGCCTTTCGGTTGAATCTCTTCGTTTTGAACCAGGTCAGAAACTGCCTGAACTTCCTGATGGAGCCTGCGACCATGCTCCAGTATCCGCTCTCCGAAGTCCGTGATGACCAACCGTCTGGTGGTTCTCGTCACAAGACGCTGTCCGAGACGAGACTCAAGCGCTGCCAGTCGTCGTGAAAGTGTCGACTTTGGGATGCCGATCCGCGTTGCTGCCGCAGAGAAGCTGCCGGCATCCATCAGACTGGCAAAAAGTATCAGATCACCCGCATGGCTTGTGATGGGATCGCTCATGACTGTTCCATTTTTGGACTCCAGCGTTCAGTATAAGCAACGAATCAAACCAATCATGGCTCAAATACAATGGACATATCCTGAAAACATATCGTTTATCACAAATTCAAGGCAAAAATCATGAGTGCAATTTTGCAAAGCCGTGGCGTACAAAGCCGAGTGCAGGGAGTACAGACTTCTGATGGAGCCGGTGTGAAACTGACTCGGGTACTGACACATGATTTGCAGCAAAGATTAGACCCTTTCTTGATGCTTGATGCATTTCGAAACGACAACCCGGATGATTACATTGGTGGATTTCCTGATCACCCGCACCGCGGCTTTGAAACCGTCACTTATATGCTGGCAGGTCAGATGCGCCATCGTGACAGTGCCGGACACGAAGGGCTGCTCGGCCCGGGCGGTGTCCAGTGGATGACTGCCGGGAGTGGCCTGATTCATTCAGAGCTACCTGAGCAGCAAGACGGATTGATGGAGGGATTCCAGCTATGGCTCAACTTACCCGCAGCGCAAAAGATGACAACACCGGCCTACCGGGATATTGCATCAGAGCAGATCCCTGAATTCGTCACAAATCAGAAGGTGAAGGTGCGCGTCATCGCTGGCAACAGTCATGGAACTGTGGGTGCTGTACAAAGGCCCTCGACAGAGCCGCTGTTTCTCGATATCCACATGCCCGCGGGAAGCTGTTTCGAGCAGCCGCTCGAAACCTCCATGAATGCGTTTGCTTACGTTTACCGCGGCAAAGTGAACATCGCTGAAACCGAGGTTTCAGACCGCCAGATGGCCATTCTCGCTCAGGATGATCACCCCGCAGTAAGATTTGATGCGGCAGAGTCCTGCAAACTGCTGCTCATTGCCGGACGCCCCCTGCACGAGCCGATTGTGCAATATGGTCC
>CAZBIN010000127.1:0-8642 GCA_964491995.1 uncultured Orrella sp. | reverse complement strand
CTTCATGCCTATTTGCTTTGCAGAAGGGTCACCAGCTGATCATGCATGATCTGGGGTTCTCGTCTGCTGCGAACCTTGCTGTAGGTTCCATCACTGTTCTGCACCCACGACCTGACGTTGTCACGCAGCGCAAGCGTGAACGCTTCATTGATCACACGCCGCTTGAGCACCGGATTGAGAACCGGGAATGCCAGCTCGACACGCCGGAAAAAATTGCGGTCCATCCAGTCCGCGGAAGACAGATACACTCGCTCCTTGCCATTTGCGTAAAAGTAAAAGACCCTTGAATGCTCCAGAAACCGGCCAATGACCGAGCGAACCCGAATATTCTCTGACAGGCCTGGGACACCGGCTCGCAACGCACACGCCCCACGCACGATCAGATCAATCTTCACCCCGGCCTGACTCGCCCGGTAGAGTTCGGAAATCACCTGTGGCTCGAGCAGTGAGTTCATCTTGGCTTTGATCGACGCGCGTTTGCCACTACGTGCCGCCTCAGCCTCGGTCTGAATCATCTCCACGATCGATGGGTGCATGTTGAACGGAGCCTGCAGCAGCAAATTCATTTCACGCCTGGCACCGAGCCCGGTGAGCTGTGCGAAGATCTTGTCCATATCTTCACACAGGGTCTGGTTGGCGGTCATCAAGCCAAAGTCTGTATAAAGCCTGGCAGTTCTTGAATGGTAGTTCCCTGTGCCCAGATGCCCGTAGCGCTTGATACCACCTCGCTCGCGACGCAGCACCAGGAGCATCTTGGCGTGGGTTTTATGACCAACCACACCATAAGAGACATGAGCCCCCACCTCCTCGAGTCGGGCCGCCCAGTTGATGTTGGTCTGCTCATCGAATCGCGCCATCAACTCGACAATGACAGTGACCTCCTTGCCTGCACGCGCTGCAGCGATCAGCAACTGCATGAGCTCGGAGTCTTCGCCCGTGCGATAGATCGTCTGCTTGATGGCCACCACATTGGGATCGCAAGCCGCCGCTGTCAGAAAATCAATCACCGGCCTGAACGACTGGTAAGGATGATGGAGCAACTGATCACCTTTGGCAATCAGATCGAATATTGCACCGTCTCTTGCTGAAAGTCCCGCAAAGGCCTTGGGCACGGCACCACGAGACTCGGGAAATACCAGGTCCGGCCGGTCAACTTCTTGACAGATCTGCATCAATCGGGCGAAGTTGGCGGGTCCCGAGACACGGTAAGTGTCCACCTCTGTCAGGCCGAACTCCTTTTGCAACAGCGCTTCTATCTCAGGTGGTGTACCTTGGTCGAGCTCGAGTCGAACCGCTGAACCAAAATTCCTTTGCGACAACTCACCCTGAAGTGCAAGTCGCAAATTCGTCACTTCTTCTTCATCGACAAACAGATCACTGTTTCGAGTGACCCGCCACTGATAAACACCCGATGATGTCATCCCGGGAAAGAGCTCACCTGCAAATGCCCGAATCAGCGACGTCAGCAAAATAAAGCCGTGCGGCAAACCCGACACTTCCACCGGCATCCGAACCACTCGTGGCAATGCTCTGGGAGCCTGAACCACAGCCACCGTGGCTTTACGTCCGAAAGCATCCTCACCCGACAGCGGAAGAATAAAGTTCAGGCTCTTGTTGTAAACCCGCGGAAAAGGGTGCGCCGGGTCGAGCCCGATGGGCGTGAGCAATGGCATCATGTCACGCACAAAAAGTTCATGAGCCCACTCTCGCTGCACATCGTCCCACTCGTGGGCATGGTGCAGATAGACACCTTCTTTGCGCAAACTCGGCAGCACATCCTCGTTGAACAAACGATAGAGGTTGTCGACGATAGCGTGCACTTCCTGCTGCACCAACTCAAACGCCTGGCCCGCGGTCAATCCATCAGGACCTCGCATGGTGGGATGCAGACGCATCTGCTCTTTGAGACTTGAGACACGAATCTCAAAAAACTCATCGAGATTCGAGCCCACAATGCACAAATAGCGCAATCGCTCAAGCAAAGGTGTTGCGGGATCCTGCGCCATCGCCATGACACGTTCGTTAAACTGCAACAGGGACAGTTCCCGATTAAGAAATTCAACCGAAGAGACAGGCATCTGGTTCGATCGCTGTAGATATTTGCGTATGTAAGTGGGCATAAGAAAACCGTGCATCAATTGCCTTCTGTTTTACCCTAAATTCTCATTGAACAACAGCGATCATGGTGTTGTTGCGGCCTTGATAAAGCATTCTGGTCCTTCCAGCAGGTCCTTGATGTCAACGGGAGCGCCTATAATCGAGCCATCGTGAACACTGGTTTTCTTATGGAACACCTCCTGGCCGCCGTTGACATCGGCTCCAACAGCTTCAGACTTTCGATCGGGCGAGTGCATGAAGAGCACGGCGTTCGCCAGATCTATCAAATTGACAGGATGAAGGAAACTGTGCGCCTGGCTGCTGGCCTGAGTCAGGACAAAATTCTGAGTGAAGAAGCCATCCAGCGGGCCATTGCTGTTCTGAACCGGTTTGGCGAGCGTCTGCGCAGCTTTCATCCTGACCGCGTGCGCGCAGTGGCCACCAACACCTTTCGGGTCGCACGCAACACGCCGGAGTTTCTGCCCAGAGCAGAAGCCGCTCTCGGGTTCCCCATTGAAGTCATTGCTGGGCGAGAAGAGGCCCGTCTTATCTACGCGGGCGTAAGCCACACCTTGCCGCTCTCGGATCAGCGTCGACTGGTGATTGACATCGGCGGTGGGTCCACCGAAGTCATCATTGGCAAACAGGACGAGCCTTTGCTGATGTCGTCGCTTTACATGGGATGCGTCAGCTACAGTCGCCGTTTTTTTGCCGATGGCATGGTCGATGAACACAGCATGCGCACAGCCATGATGGCGGCACGACGCGAGATCGAGGTCATCACCAAACCCTACCGCAAGCTTGGCTGGCAGCAAGCCTACGGCTCGTCTGGCACGGCCAAAGCGCTTTATGCCATTCTGACCGAAGGTGGCCTGTCAAACAATGGCATCACCCGCGAAGGTTTGAGCAGGCTGCGACAGAAAATCATCAAGGCTGGTCGGGTCATTCCCGAAGAGTTACCGGGCATCAAATTAGAGCGGTCTGACGTACTTCTGGGTGGCCTGGCCATCATGAGCGCGTTTTTTGATGAAATGGGCATCGACAGCATGCGCACGGGTGATGGTGCGTTGCGTCTGGGTGTGCTCGTTGACATGGCTGGGCGCGAAGAGCTTAAAGACCGTCGCGACGAAACCGTCAAAGCGTTCATGAAACGCTATCACGTGGATACGCGACAGGCTGCCAGGGTCAAGCGAACCACGCTGAGCCTTTTCGACAGCCTGTACCCGGACTTGCCCGCTCAGGATGAACTGCGTCACTGCCTGAGCTGGGCCGCCGATCTCCACGAAGCGGGCATGTCAATTGCTCAGGCCGGCTATCACAAGCACGGCGCGTATATTCTGACCAATGCTGATATGCCGGGATTTTCCAGAGTGGACCAGACGCTGCTGGCCATGCTGGTCATGGCTCACACCGGCAAACTCTCCAAAGTCCAGTCTGAAATCAAGACGCGGGAACAGTGGGTTGCCATTCTGGCGCTTCGCCTTGCGGTTTTACTTTGCCGACGCCGAGAGGAGCTGCAACGCCTGGCATTGTCGGTCAGCGTCAAGGGCACCACAATCGTCACCAAGGTTGATCGCGCATGGCTTGAACGGCACCCGCTGACCGACTATTCATTGCACGGCGAGGAAAACGAATGGGAGAAGGTCGGGTTCCAGTTCGAGCTAATCCCGGTCTGAGCCCGTATGTTCAGGCAAACCCGAAATGCTTGCGGTAGCGCGCTCCCATCTGACTGACTGACAGCAGCATCGGAAAATCTGCTGTATTGAAATCCGGATCCCATGCCGGCTGGCCACAAACCTGTGCGCCAAGCTTCAGGTAACCTTTGAGCAACGCCGGCACGACGCCAGGCAAATCGTCATTCATTTGTTCAACGGGGTACTTGTGCAGCGGCGTCACAACGGGAAAATCCTGCCGCCCGAGGTGCTCACTCACGCAACGCCAGACCTGTGCGGCGCTGACACCATCATCGCGAAGGCTGACGCTCGCACAGCCAAACACGTGTTCGTAACGTCCCTGCTTCAGAATCTCGGCCAGCCCAGACCAAAGCATCATCAGGACAGCGCCATTGCGATACTGCTCATGGATGCAAGCACGCCCGAACTCGACCAGCGACTCGCGTATGGATCCCAAGCCGGACAAATCAAATTCCTGCTCGCTGTAATACCCACCGGCACGCCTTGCCTGGTGGGGCGTCAGCACTCGATAAGTGCCAACCACGTCATCGGTCATCCGATCTTTGACCATCAAATGATCACACCAGAGATCAAATGCATCCCGATCAACACCCGAGGCGTCAAGCGCTACACCATACTCAGAGGAAAACACGTTGTATCGCAATCGCCCGATTGCCTCCAGTTCCTCATCTGATTGCGCCAGTCCGACCACAAGATCGCAAGACCCGCCCGTGCGCGGGTGGGTGCCCGGCAAAGTAAAAAAACTGGCACGACTATGTACGAGTTCAAGCATACGATCCTCACTCAAAAGTTTGAGCGAAGTGTGGCTTAACCTCGTGTCATGCGTTTGACAGTTTTGTTTCAGTTACGTTTCAATCTGAAAGCGTTCCCTCACGAAACGCTGTCAGCAAGTTCCTGTGCGCAGCGCTGCGCCATCTGCGCGTCAACGGCCTCAACCATGAAGCGCAACTTCGGTTCAGTACCGGAGGCACGAATCAGCACCCGCCCCTGATCACCCAGTCGCTGTTGAACCACTTCCTGGGTCTTGAGCAGTCCGGGATGCGACTTCCAGTCCATTCCGGGTTCAATCGGCACGTTGATCAAAACCTGAGGCAACATCGTCAGGTCCGAAATCCAGTCTGCAAGACTCGATTGATAACGACGCAACGCAGCAAGCACCTGAAGGCTGGCGACAATGCCATCACCGGTTGAGTGACAATCCAGGCACAGCAGATGCCCCGAACCCTCACCGCCGTACAGCCAGCCTCTTTCACCCAGTACTTCCATCACATAACGGTCACCGACAGCCGCTCGTTCAAACGGGATATCCATCGCTTTGAGAGCCAGTTCGAGTCCGAGATTGCTCATCAAGGTTCCGACAACCCCCGAGACCGGTTGGCGCATGGCTCGCTCTCGAACCATCGCATATAGCAGCTCATCGCCGTTATAGATCCGACCTGACGCATCAACCATCTGAACACGATCAGCATCACCGTCAAGTCCGATGCCAAAGTCCGCACCCTTGTCCTTGACTGCCTGAGCCAGCTTCTCGGGATACAGTGCGCCAACCTCGAGGTTGATGTTAAAGCCGTTGGGCTCCACACCAATCGCATGCACGGTTGCACCCAGCTCTTTGAAGACATGAGGTGCAATGTGATACGCAGCACCATGCGCGGCATCGACCACAATCTTCACCCCGTCCAGGTCAAGGTCTGAACCAAAAGTGCCTTTACAGAACTCAATATATCGACCAGGAGCATCCTCGATGCGACGTGCCCTCCCGAGTTGCTCTGAACTGACACAACTGATTGGTTCATCAAGCGCCTGCTCAATCATTTTTTCCATGGCATCGGGTAGTTTGGTGCCTTGCGATGAAAAAAACTTGATGCCATTGTCCTGGTACGGATTGTGCGATGCGCTGATCACCACCCCTGCAGCGAGCCGCCAGGCACGCGTGAGGTAAGCCACTGCCGGAGTCGGGAGTGGTCCCGCAAGCAACACATCGACACCGGCCGACGCAAAACCAGCCTCCAGGGCCGACTCGAGCATGTACCCGCTGATACGCGTGTCCTTGCCGATCAGAACGGCTGGCCGCCCACTGCCCTTATAGGATCGCCAGAGAACACGTCCGGCAGCGTAGCCCAGGCGCAATGCAAACTGCGGATTGATGACTTCGCCACCCACAGTACCGCGCACACCATCGGTCCCAAAATATTTCCGAGTCATATGGATTCCAGTAAACCCTTTTCAACTGCTTCCCAAACTCTGATCGCATCAACCGTCTGCTCGACATCATGGACGCGGATGATCTGCGCTCCTCTGGCCAGCGCAGCCAGCGCCCCCGCAAGACTTCCAGCCAGCCGATGTTCGACACTGCGACCGGTCACGGCACCGATCATGGATTTTCGGGAGACACCGACCAGCACCGGATAGCCCAGATCAACAAGCCTCTGCAAGTTACGCATGAGCTCGTAATTATGGGCGACTGACTTGCCAAAACCAAAACCTGGATCCAGTGCGATGCGCTCGCAAGCCACTCCCGAGGACTGAAGAACCATCGCAGTGTGCTTTAACTCCCGGCAGACCTCTGCTGTCACATCATCATAATGGGGTGATTGCTGCATTGTACGAGGCTCGCCTTGCATGTGCATCACACAGAGACCACAAGCAGGATAGGACGCAACCACCTGTCGAGCCTGCGGATCTTTAAAGCCGGAAATATCGTTGATCAGGTCGGCTCCGGCATCAAGTGCCGCACGCATCACTTCCGGCTTGCAGGTATCGACTGACAGGGGGATGTTCGCGTGCCGCAAGGCTTCGATAACCGGTAGCACCCGGGCCAGCTCAGACTGAACGGACACTGGTTGCGCACCGGGTCGGGTGGACTCGCCACCGATATCGATGATCCCTGCACCCTGCTCAATGAGTCTGGCTGCATGCGCGATGGCGGTGTCAGTGGCATTGTGCTGCCCGCCATCGGAAAAAGAATCGGGGGTGACATTAAGCACCCCCATCACGACCGCCCGATCCAGACTCAGATCAAAGCGGCCACACTGCCATCTGCCACCTGCCATGCCATACCCTCGTCAGACAGCCTCTGCAGGACTCTCGCCACTGGCCTTGGGGGCCGGGCCCTGCGGTGTGTTTGAAGGGTCAGGCGTGTGCGAGATCTCTTTCGGGGGTCTTGGAGGACGGCCTTGCATGATGTCACCGATCTGATCCGAATCGATGGTCTCCCACTCCAGCAGAGCTTTGGTCATGATCTCGACCTTATCCCGGTTCTCTTCCAGGATCCGACGCGCCACGTTGTACTGATCATCAATGATCTTGCGGATCTCCGAGTCAACCTTTTGCATGGTGGCCTCTGACATGTGCGTGGTCTTGGTCACACTGCGACCCAGAAACACTTCACCTTCGTTTTCTGCATAAACCATTGGACCGAGTTCTTCGGTCATGCCATAGCGGGTCACGATATCGCGAGCAATCGCAGTGGCACGCTCGAAATCGTTCGAAGCGCCTGTGGTCATCTGGTTCATGAAAATCTCTTCGGCAATCCGGCCGCCGAACAGAACCGCAATCATGGACAGCAGACGAACCTTGTCCATGCTGTAGCGATCCCCATCGGGCAACTGCATAGTCACACCCAGCGCACGACCCCGTGGAATGATGGTGACTTTATGAACCGGATCCGTCTTGGGCATCAGGTGGGCCACAATCGCATGACCCGACTCGTGATAAGCCGTATTGCGTCTCTCTTCTTCGGGCATGACCATCGAGCGACGCTCTGCGCCCATGATGATCTTGTCCTTGGCACGCTCAAAATCCGACATATCCACCAGACGACCATTACGACGAGCAGCAAAAAGCGCAGCTTCGTTGACCAGGTTCGCCAGATCCGCACCCGAAAATCCGGGCGTGCCACGCGCCAGCACCATCGCTTCGACGTTCTGCGCAATCGGCACCTTGCGCATGTGAACCTTGAGGATCTGCTCGCGACCACGGATATCTGGCAACGGCACCACGACCTGCCTGTCAAAACGTCCTGGTCTGAGCAGCGCAGGATCAAGCACATCGGGCCGGTTGGTTGCGGCAATCACAATCACGCCCTGGCCAGACTCAAAACCATCCATCTCGACCAGCATCTGGTTCAGCGTTTGTTCGCGCTCATCGTTACCACCACCGAGACCCGCACCACGCTGGCGACCCACTGCATCGATTTCATCGATAAAAATGATGCAAGGTGCGTGCTTTTTAGCGGTCTCGAACATGTCGCGCACACGGGCAGCGCCGACGCCGACAAACATTTCAACAAAGTCGGAGCCAGAAATACTGAAAAACGGAACTTTGGCCTCACCTGCAATCGCTTTGGCCAGCAAGGTTTTACCGGTTCCGGGCGATCCCACCATCAGCACGCCTCGAGGAATATGTCCACCGAGTTTCTGGAACCGAGTCGGATCCCGCAGAAAATCCACCAGTTCCTGTACATCCTCTTTGGCCTCATCACACCCGGCCACGTCAGCAAATGTGACTGAATTAGTGCTTTCATCAAGCATGCGGGCCCGGGACTTTCCGAAGCTGAAGGCGCCCCCTTTTCCACCGCCCTGCATCTGGCGCATGAAGAAAATCCAGACGCCGATCAGCAAGAGCATCGGGAACCATGAGACAAAAATGCTCATGAGAAACGACGGCTCTTCGCGCGCCGAGCCTGACACCTGAACACCCGCCTTCATCAGATCCGAGACCATCCACAGATCGCCCGGGGATGTGATGGTGTAAGGCGCTCCATTATCCGGCGTGACGTGCAAGACCTCGCCCTGAACATCGACCTTGCGGATCTTGCCCGACTGCGCGTCTTGCATGAACTGGGTGTAG
>CAZBIN010000126.1:0-8753 GCA_964491995.1 uncultured Orrella sp. | reverse complement strand
TCAATGCGGACCTAAATGCAATCCGGTAAACAGTTTAACCTGATATCCGAAAAACGTTTTTTTCACTTTCATCGAGTTGAGCGACCAGGCCAAGTTCCCAGGAAAGATAACGCTTCGCGGCTTCCTTGTTTCCATCATGGCGATCATGAACGAAGAACAGATAGTCAATTCGCTGCTGATCTGCTGGCTTGTCCGGCGTGCTGACAATGCTACAGCCGTGACTTTTCAGAGCGTTCATGGAGCCTGTATAGCCAATAATGTCGGCGACACCTGAGCGTCGCAAGTCTCTTGCTGCGATTTCGAGAGTATCGACATCTTTTCCTATCAGGATGAGCTTCTCAGGATGCCCTGACTGATCAAGCGCTTCGGCGAGTTTGGGACGTATGGTCCAGACTGCATTCTCAAGATGCATGTTTCGATAGTCTGCACTGGGTCTTAAGTCAAAAACTTGATAGCCAAGCGCCATCAGAGCATTAAACTGATCCGCGGTAATCTCTTTGAAACTCTCCGCTTGCAGACTCACCGGAGTCCTTCGATCGGTGAGAATCACCTCATCAAGAGCCATGACATAAACCTCCCAACCTTGCATCCATAGCCAGGAGGCAACCACAGGGGCTCTCACCCCATCAGTGTCTAACAACACTAGCCGCGCATTTCTGACACCGACATACTGATCCGTCGCCTGAATGAGCTGGCCACCCGGCGCATTTGTAAAACCCGGAATACCTTTTAGCAAGATTTCCTGAGGGTCTCTGATATCAAGCAGAAATACCGTTCGTTCGTCATCGCGGCACCACTGGCTCACCTGGTGCTGATCAACCATCTGGATTTGATACTTCTCAAACAGCCGTTTTGCTCTTTGCTGCTTCAAGGAAAGGTCGGCATCCAGGGTTGCTGTCTTCCAGGAACGTGATGACCCATGGTCTAGTTTCTGATCAGCGAGCATCCAGCCTTGCGTGCCATTTTCAAGGGCGTAGACGGGATTTTTGATACCTAGATTCAGAAGTGTCTGTGCACCGATGATACTTCGGGTTCTGCCAGCGCAATTGATTACAACGGTCGTCTCTTCGTCCGGTACGAGTTCATCGATGTAGAGCGCCAACTCGCCGTTCGGACAGCAAACCGAGCCCGGTATGTTCATCTTCTGATATTCCGGGAAAGGTCTTCCATCGAGAATGACCAGTTTTTCACCGCGTTGTTGCTTTTGATAAAGATCTTTTGCTGATATGTGCGGCGTATGAAAGACCTCTTCAGCGATCTCGCCAAACGCTTTACTCGGTACGTTAACTCCGGCAAATACTGTCAGGCCACGGTCTATCCAGCGCTGTATTCCACCTTGCAAGACGTGAACATTGGTATACCCGAGATCCGCAAGGCGCTCAGCGCTTCTGACGGAGACGTCAAGGCCATCCTCATCAACCAGAACCACTCTGGCTGCGAAGTTAGGGACCAGTTTCCAGACATCAGCTTCGAGACGGCTATAGGGAAGATTGACGGCGTAGAACAAATGTTGTTCGCCATATTGACCATGCTCTCGTACGTCAAGAACACCAATCTCTCGACCGTCATGCAACCACTGTTTTAACGCTGTCGGCTCGACGTAGCTGATCGGCTTACCAGATTTCTCATTCTTCATTGTTCTTTCCGGTCTTTATGCGTTTTTTAGTAAATCCTCAAGACCCATTTTCTGGAGAATCCCCTGCAACTGATCCCAGCCGTGGTAGGCCAGTTCCAGCTTTCCTTTGCTTCCCTTGGAGACATTGATTGTCACTGTCGTGCCTAACTTATCTGATAATGCCTCTTCAAGCCGAACAACGTCACGATCCTTATTCGCCTTTCTGGTGGCCGGTTTGCCTTTAACCGGTTCAAGACCATTTTGCACTAGTTTCTCGGTGTCCCTGACAGACAGTTTCCTGGCAACAATCAAGTTAGCTGCCTGTATTTGCTCGGCAGCTGTCAGAGAGAGCAACGCCCTGGCGTGACCCATATCGATATCGCCCGCCAGCAGCATTCTTTGTACCGGCATGGCCAGATTCAACAATCTCAGGAGATTGCTCGTTGCCGATCTCGAGCGTCCAATTGCTTTTGATGCCTGGTCATGGGTCAGACCGAATTCGTCTAGAAGCCTTTTGACGCCTTGCGCCTCTTCTATTGGATTGAGATCCTCGCGCTGGATGTTCTCGATGAGTGCCATCACTGCTGCACTTTCATCCGATATTTCACGAACAATCACCGGGATGGTCTCGAGGCCAGCCAGCTTTGCTGCTCGCATTCGACGTTCACCAGCGACAATCTCATATCGGCCTGAATCCGGTCCACCAACCAGTCTCACAATGAGGGGTTGCATCACCCCCTGCTCTTTGATCGACTCAGACAGCTCACGTATCGATTCCGTGTCCATATGGGTTCTAGGCTGATACTTGCCAGGTTGCAGCTGATCGAAGGACATTTCCATCAGTCCTGCTGGCTTTGCGCCATCTTTTCCAAGAGTCGCTACGGCATCTGCATCTACGCCCAATAGCGCATCGAGACCCCGACCCAGTCCTTTCGGTTTTTTTGTAGCCATCTCAGAATCTCCTGATCACTTTTTCTGCTTGGGGCGCACACGCGCTATCAGTTCTTCCCCAAACGCCATATATGCCTTTGCGCCTCTCGAAGACGGATCAAAATTGATACCCGGCATCCCATGGCTCGGTGCTTCCGCAAGCCTGACATTTCGTGGAATGACCGTTTTGAAGACTTTCTCTCCAAAATGGGATTGCAGTTGTGCAGAAACTTGTTGCTGCAAAGTCACTCTTGTATCGAACATGACCCTTAGCAAACCGATAAGGCTCAACTTGGGATTGATATTGCGATAGACACGCTTGATCGTATTTACAAGATCAGACAAGCCTTCTAATGCAAAGTACTCGCACTGCATGGGAATGATGACCCCATCAGCTGCCGCCAGTCCGTTAAGCGTGAGCAAAGACAGCGTAGGAGGGCAATCGATCAGTACAAAATCGTATCTTTTTTCTGTCGATTCCAGTGCATGCCTTAACTGTTTGTCGCGTTCTCCCATCCCGACCAGGTCAATCTCTGCACCAGAGAGCTCCCTGTTTGCCGCTACAACATCATAGTTACCCGAATCGGAGCGCTGGACAGACTCGTCCAGTTTCGCTTGACCAATGAGAACGTTATAGATGCTGATCTCAGCCGCTGATTTGTCGATACCACTTCCCATGGTGGCGTTTCCTTGAGGATCAAGATCAACCAGGAGAACGTTTTGACCGAGCTTTGAGAGTGCCGCTGCCAGATTGATTGCGGTCGTCGTTTTACCAACTCCGCCCTTCTGATTGGCAATACAAAAAACCTTTGTATTCTGGGATGGTAATGTCTGAGTCATGTTCGCTGTTTCCTGTGCAACCATACGAGATATCGCTCTGCCTTGTTCTCAGGCACAGACAAACGTTCAAGAGACTCAACGCTCCAATCTGACTCAGATGCATCGAGTTGCGCAATATCATCTTGAACCTGTGTTGCTTTCATTGAAGCCATGAGCCCACTGTCCGAGCAATGATGGCCAGCAAGATGTGTAAAGTCTGTCAACGACGAAAAAGCTCTCGAGATCACAAATCTGGCGTTCAACGACTCTAGTTCCTCGACTCTCGCATGCAGCGCTTTCACGTTTTTACATCCCATTCGACCAGATACATGGCGGATGAAAGATGTCTTTTTGTCTACCGTGTCAATGCAGATGACTTCACACGCTTCGAACCACAGAGCAAGGATCAGCCCCGGTAAACCAGCGCCGCTGCCGACGTCAACTATCGTGAACGGCTTATTATCTGCCTTGTGTGTTATTGCAGGCACCACACTCATACAATCGAATATGTGGTTGACAAGGATATCGTCCAGATTGCGAATAGCGGTTAGGTTGTATGTACGATTCCATTTTTGCAGCTGCTCAACGTAACAAAGTATCTTGTCCAATGTTTCACGTGAAACATTCAATCCTAAAGTATCCCCGGCAGCAACAACTCGTGTCTCAATTGTTTCAAGACTTTTCACTGAATTTCTCACGGTGACTCACTTGAAGACGTGGCTTGGCGTCCTTGCTTCCGCAAATAGATCATCAATCCAGCGACAGCGGCTGGTGTCACTCCCGAGATTCTTGACGCCTGCCCAAGTGTCTGCGGCTTGTGCTGCTTCAGCTTCTGCCGGACTTCGAATGAAAGACTTTTGATCAGATCGTAGTCAAGGCTTTCCGGGATAGAAACGTCTTCGTTACGCCGCTGCCTATCGATCTCCTCGGTTTGCCTATTGATATAGCCTTCGTATTTAATCTGGATCTGAACTTGCTCGGCGTATTCACCATCTGCCAGCCATTCACCAAATGAACCGCCATCACTGGACGTGAGATCACGTAAGGACGCATATGTCGTTTTAGGACGACGTAACAGGTCTGCCAGTTGATACTCCTTTTCGAGTGGTTTTCCAAGAAGCGTTGTTGCCGACTCTTGATCGACAATGGCGGGATGAACCCATGTCCGCTTTAACCGTTGAATCTCCTGTTCAACGGTCTCTCGCTTCTTTTCAAAAGCTTCCCATCTCTGATCAGAGACCAGTCCAAGTTTCCTGCCAGTCTCTGTCAGTCTCCAGTCGGCATTATCTTCTCGAAGGCTCAGTCTGTACTCTGCCCTGGAAGTGAACATCCGATACGGCTCGGTCACACCCTTCGTCACCAAGTCATCAACAAGGACCCCGAGGTAAGAATTGTTCCGGGTGGGAATGTAAACCTCTGTTTCACGTGAAACACATGCAGCATTCAGCCCTGCCAACAAACCTTGTGCAGCAGCTTCTTCATACCCTGTGGTGCCATTGATCTGCCCAGCAAAAAACAATCCTTCAATTGCTTTTGACTCAAGTGAGGCTTTCAATCCTCGCGGGTCATAGTAGTCATATTCAATCGCATAACCTGGTCGAACAATATGTGCACTCTCCAACCCGGGCAGTGAATGGATCAGTTCAAGCTGCACGTCATAAGGCAAGCTGGTTGAAACACCATTTGGATAGATTTCAGTTGTGTCCAAACCCTCAGGTTCCAGAAAGACCTGATGACTATTCTTGTCTGCAAACCGGTTTACCTTATCTTCAATGGAAGGGCAGTATCGCGGACCGACGCCTTCAATGACGCCACTGTAAAGTGGCGATCTGTCTAACCCATTTCGAATGATTTCGTGTGTACGCTCGTTCGTGTACGTGATCCAGCAAGGCACCTGTCTTGGATGCATATCCGCCGATCCAATATAAGAAAATACTGGAACGGGATCCAAGTCTCCTGGTTGCTCTTCAAGCTTTGAAAAATCAATAGAGGCACCGTCCAGTCGTGGAGGTGTACCTGTTTTAAGACGTCCGACGGGCAGCGCCAGTTCTTTTAACCTCGCTGCCAAAGATACCGAAGGCGGGTCACCGGCGCGGCCGGCCTGATAGTTATTCAAACCAACATGAATCAAACCATTCAGGAACGTGCCCGTCGTCAATACCACCGCCTTGGCATGAAATACCAATCCAAGTTGAGTAACAACACCTGTTACCTTTTCGCCACTGACTAACAGATCTTCCACGCTTTGTTGAAAAACTTGCAGATTCTTTTGTGACTGCAACATCTTCCGAATGGCTTGCTTATAGCGAGTGCGGTCCGCCTGAGCCCTGGTTGCTCGAACAGCGGGTCCCTTTGATCCATTGAGAATTCTGAACTGGATTCCAGCGTAATCCGTTGCAAGTGCCATGGCACCGCCAAGAGCATCTATCTCTTTAACCAGGTGACCCTTACCAATCCCACCAATAGATGGGTTGCACGACATCTGACCAAGCGTGTCGGCATTGTGTGTAATCAGTAATGTACGCGCGCCCATTCTGGCTGATGCAAGCGCAGCTTCTGTACCCGCGTGGCCACCACCAACGACGATGACGTCAAAGAAATTGTCAGCTGACATAAGATTAAGGCACCTAGTAAGGCTTGGACAGCGCTTCATTATAGATGTGACGGTCCACATGTTTCACGTGAAACATGTGGACAACCTTGTGGAAAACGTCTGAAAAACTTATTGATAAGTCAAAAAAGAAGAACTACTGACTGGAGTTATCAAGATGTCTGACATATTTTTTATAAAACCATCCCGTCACCATGACGACAAATACCAGTCGCGTCACCTGAAACGCTGTAACGATCGGAACGCCAAGGTTAAGAACCTTGGCAGTAATAGACATTTCTGCAAGACCGCCAGGCGCCAAACCGAGCCATATGGTTGGCAAAGGTATACCGGTAACCAATGAGATAACGTACCCCGCCCCAGCGGCAATGGCCATTGCACCTGACGAAAATACCGCAACGCCGAGAAGAAATCTTGGAGCAGCCTTAAAAAACGCAGGACGATAGTTATCGCCCAAACCCCAGCCAATCAGAAGTTGCCCTAAATTCACAAGAATTGTTGGTAAAGACGTTGTTACATAACCCAGCATCGAAAGAGCCGCAGCTGCAGACAATGGACCTAAAACCCATGCCGTCGGAATATTGAACCGCTTGAAAATGTAGCCCGCCGCTACCGTCACCGAAAGTAAGAGTGGAAACTGATGCCAGTGAAGACTTTTAGCGCTCAATAGCGAGCTGTCTGTTCCCGACAGTCCCCATGCCAGGTATCCAAAAGGAATCGCGATCACAACCGCAAGAACTCTCAAACAATGAGCGCTTGCAACAAGATCTACGCGTGCGTCATATCGTTCAGCGAGACTGCTCATTTCGCTAGCCCCGCCAATTGCAGAAGAAAACCAAGCTGTTTTCAGATCGGCCTTTCCAATATAAGACAGCACAAAAGTACCGAAGATGCTAATCAAAACTGGAACTGCTGTAGAAATCAAAATGGCGACCCAGTGTTCCGCAACAAGGTCCAGAATTTCGCTTGAGAAATAGAGTCCCAAAGAAACACCAATGACCCATTGTCCGACGGCACGCAACGGCTTAACCGCTGCGATGGGTGCTGATGCAAGTCTCAAAGCGGCAACAGAAAGCATAGGACCGAGCAACCAGGGCAACGGCATGTTCAGATGTTGAGCAAGCAGTGCACCACAAAGTGCGGTCAAACCACCCAATATTCGCCGTACCGTTAAATGATCAAACATTGCGCAAGAAATTTATCTATTATCAGAAATCCCAACCAGACTTCACAAGAGCAACTGACACCATGCAACTTGTTTCAAAATTGCCTGATATCGGAACTACGATTTTTACCGTCATGAGCAAGCTGGCTCTTGAACACAACTCCATCAATCTAGGCCAAGGATTTCCTGACTTCAATCCTGACCAAAGACTGCTTGATCTCGTGACTGAAGCCATGAATGCTGGACATAACCAGTACCCCTACATGCCAGGTGTTGAGCTTTTGCGTCAGGTGATTGCCGACAAGGTCAATGCTCTTTATGGCAAAAAATATGACAAAGACACTGAGATTACAGTGACAAGTGGTGCCACTGAAGCCATCATGTCCGCAGTCACCGCGGTTGTTCATGCTGGTGATGAAGTGATCGTGATTGAGCCGAGTTATGACTGCTATCTACCCGCGATAAAACTGTCAGGCGGTCTTGCTGTGCGTGTCAGTATGACGCCACCTTCCAGTGATCAAGAAACATTTTCGATTGACTGGAACAAAGTCGAAAGTGCTGTTACACCCAAAACCCGTCTGATCATTCTCAACTTTCCACACAATCCAACTGGCGCTGTGTTGCAGAAAGAAGATCTTGATTCACTTGAGCGGATCGTAGCGAATACTAACATCCTGTTGCTTTCAGATGAAGTCTACGAACACATTGTATTCGCACCTCAAGGTCACTTGAGTATCGCTAGCCGACCTTTACTTGCGGATCGCGCATTCGTCATTTCCTCTTTCGGAAAAACCACCCATACAACGGGATGGAAGATTGGCTATTGCTGTGCTCCAAAGTCCCTCACCACGGAATTGCGAAAAGTGCACCAGTTCGCGGTCTTTACCGTGCCATCGCCTTTTCAGCATGCGCTGGCACATTTCACTTCGAATCCGGATACCTACAGAAAACTTCCGGACTTCTATCGTATCAAGCGCAATCGTTTGCACGATGGGTTGAAAGAAACCAGGTTCAAGCCCTATCTGTGTCCAGGCACCTTCTTCCTGTTGGCTAACTATCGTGAAATTTCGGACATGGATGAAGCACAGTTCTCGATGTGGCTGACCAAAGAACACGGTGTCACAGTGATTCCCATCTCGGCTTTTTACGCTAACTCAGCGTCTGCACAGGCAAATCATCACATTGTTCGATTCTGCTTTGCCAAGCAAGATGCAACGCTGGATAGGGCAATTGAGCGATTGAAGGCGTTGTAGTAATTTTTAATAACTACTTTTATATATAACTACTAATGGATAAGACACCTTGTGGACAACTGGTATATCCGTTAAAAATCATTTAAAAACATTGAGTTAAAACTACTTTTACGTGTGCACAGACTCTGTTTTTGATTGGGGACTGAGTTGAATATCTTTAAGATGAGGCGCCCATAGTCGACTTGTCCCCAATCGATGCACACCTTCTATACAGAGTTGTACAGTCTTTCAGACATGCTCTCCCCTTAGGTGTATGAAAACCAGTCTTCTGCTGCTGGTCTGAATCGAATGACAGGCTTGCTGTCTTGCCGCTGACCCGACCAGAGCTGTTTTTTTCAGTCCGTTGGATACATTCAAACT
>CAZBIN010000125.1:6236-8772 GCA_964491995.1 uncultured Orrella sp. | reverse complement strand
TCGCCGCCGAGGGCGCGAAAGTTGCCGTCATAGAACTGGATCCTGTCTCGGGACAGAAGACCGTTGATCTGATTCGTGAGAGTGGCGGAGTTGCCGAATTTTTTCAGACGGATATCACCGATGAGACCAGCGTCAGACAGGCTGTTCAGGCCGTCAAAAAGTCCTTTGGAAAAATCAACATTCTCTACAACAATGCAGGTGGCTCAACCGGCCTTGATGACCGGGTCTCAGATGCGCCCGTCGAGGAGTTCTGGAGAAAGATTCGTCTTGACCTTTTTGGCACCTGGCTATGTTGCCGTTACGTCATCCCCGAGCTCATCGAAGCGGGTGGCGGTAGTGTGATCAACAGCACATCAGTGTTTGCGCTACGCGGCACTCACAGAAAAGACGCATATACAGCCGCAAAAGGTGGCGTCAGCGCACTGACTCGATCAATGGCTGTGGAGTATGGGGAGCATGGTATTCGCGTCAACGCCGTGGCACCTGCTGCCACACGCACAGAGCGGGTTCAGCGGATGATCGAGGACAACGACGAGATCGTGCAAAAGACGCTGAGCCGCCAGTTTCTAGGCTGGAATGAGCCCTCCGACATTGCCAGTGCAGCCTTGTTTCTTGCAAGCGACGAGTCCCGAGTGATCACGGGACAAATCCTCGCAATTGATGGGGGGTACACAGCCTCCTGAGACAAAGCGGCTCTCCCGCCAACACGCTTGCACGAGCCTGCGGTTTTATCAAAAGGCACGCCAAACCGATACCTGCACGAAAAAACTCAGGCTCAGAAGACTACCAAAGGTCGGAATACGTGCTGCCCCTTGGCAGCACGTGTCAGCTCACCCAAAAAAGCGCGTCTCATGCCTATGCAAGATGTGCCAGAATACCCGTCAGTAAAACAATCATTGAACCGGGCGCGTCCGAGTCTGTCCAAACCAGCATCTGAGCCGCTTCGCGTTCATCACGCGGGCCTTTCATGACCCGAGCACCGAGTCATCAGGGTCAGGATCTGACACGAACATCTTGCAAGAGAGCATCCATGAATCCATTGCTAGTCCCCGTCGACAGTCTTATTGATTACAAAGCGGTCCAGCCAGAGCACATCCGCCCGGCAATCGAGTCCATGCTGGAAAAGGCGCGAGCTGCGGTCGATGCTGCAGCAAACCCTGCCCTTGCTGCCACCTGGGAAGCCGTTGTGACACCGCTCGATAACGCCACGGATCCACTCTGGCGTGCCTGGTCTGTGGTGGGTCATCTTAAATCCGTCATGAACACGCCAGCGCTGCGCGAGGCGTTTAATGCCATGCTCGGACCTGTCACAGAGTATGCAACATGGGTCGGCCAGCATGAGGGCTTGTTCAAGCAGTACCTGCGACTGCAAGCAAGTGCCGGGTTTGCACAATGGCCAGAAGTCAGGCGGCGAGTCATTGATCTGGCGATACGTGATTTCAGGCTTGGCGGTGTTGAGCTCAAAGGACAGGCCCGAGTCCGCTATGCAGAAATTGCCGAGCGCGAGTCCCAGGTTTCGCAAATTTTTTCTGAACACGTGCTGGACGCCAACGATGGCTGGTCGCTGATCGTGGACGACATCAAACGTCTCGATGGCATACCAGCTGATGTCATCGATAGTTTCAAAGCCCAGGCCGAAGCAGACAGCAGTATCGACAGATCCGCAGGTGCACGTTACAAACTCACTCTGAAGATGCCCAGCTACCTGCCCGTCATGCAGTATGCGACGGACCGCACATTGCGACACACACTCTACAAAGCTTACGCTACGCTGGCTTCGGATCAAGGCGACCCACAATTCGACAACTCAGCACTCATTGAGGAGTCACTGGCACTGCGCGCAGAAAGCGCCCAGCTTCTCGGATTCAGGGATTTTGCAGCGTTGCGCCTCGAAACACGCATGGCAGATACACCTGAGGAGGTGCTGGATTTCTTGCGCAAGCTAGCCAATCGTGCCCTGCCCTACGCCCGGCGGGACCTCGAGGATCTCCACGCGTTTGCCAAGGATCAACTGGGCCTGACCGATCTTGAACCGTGGGATGTCGCCTATGCCAGCGAGCACCTGCGCAAAGCCCGGTATAACTACTCGGAAGATGAAGTCAAACAGTACTTCACCGAACCCCGCGTAGTACAAGGTTTGTTCGATCTGGTCGAAAAACTCTTCAGCGTCAGGATGATCCCAACGGAAATGTCGCTGTGGCGAGATGATGTCAGAGCTGCCCGTGTGGAGTCACTGGAAGGACAATTGCTCGGCTACCTGATTCTTGACCTGTATGCGCGGGAAGGCAAGCAAGGCGGTGCCTGGGTAAACCAGGAACGGCACCGTCGGCGGATTGATGAAACACTGAACACTCCGGTGATCTATCTGACCTGCAATTTTGCTCAAGGTCGAGATGGCAAACCTGCGTTGCTGACACATGACGATGTCATCACGCTGTTTCACGAAGCGGGACACGCATTACACGCGCTGCTCGGTGAGATTGACGAGCCTGGTGCCTCGGCGTTTGCCGCAGTCGAATGGGATGCCATTGAGTTG
>CAZBIN010000125.1:5617-6226 GCA_964491995.1 uncultured Orrella sp. | reverse complement strand
CATGGAGAATTTCTGCTGGGAGTATGACGTTCTCAAAGCACTGACCCGTCATATCGACACGGGTGACGTATTACCCAGAACGCTTTTTGACAAGCTCAAGGCAGCACGCAATTTCCAGAGTGGAATGCAGACTGTGCGCCAGATCGAATTCTCCCTGTTTGACATGTTGCTACATCACCAACCCAAAGGACTGGGCATTGGCGAAGTGATGGCCACGCTGGATGCCGTACGACAGGAGGTCGCTGTACTTAAGCCGCCGAGCTGGCATCGATTTCCGCATGCGTTTACGCACCTCTTTGCCGGTGGCTATGGCGCTGGCTATTACAGCTACAAATGGGCCGAAGTTCTCTCGGCTGATGCATTCGCGGCCTTTGAAGAAGCGCAGAGCACGCTTGATCCGACAACCGGGGCACTGTTTCGCAAGGAAATTCTTGCGGTGGGCGGCATCCGGTCCGCTGCGGAGTCATTTCGGGCGTTTCGCGGCAGAGACCCTCAAATTGACGCATTGCTACGTCATCTTGGCATGACGGAAGGCGAAGCATCGCGCGCATCATCATGAATCATGACAGGAGTTTTTGCATGAAAGCGCCTTTGACACCAGCACTCAGA
>CAZBIN010000125.1:1323-5607 GCA_964491995.1 uncultured Orrella sp. | reverse complement strand
ATCACTCTGGGCGCTCTGGCACTGGCAGGATGCCAGAGCGGTGGCTCTGACAAAATGGTCACCCAAGACCCATGCGGTACTGCCCAATTCAAGCAACTGGTCGGCACCAACGCCAAGAAGCTTGACATGAGCCAGTTCCCGTCAGGCACGCGCCTTTTGTATCCGACCACGCCGATGACCCGTGACTACCGGATTGATCGTCTGAACATTCACGCCGACAAGGACGGCAAGATCATCCGCATGGACTGCAGCTAGCAAGCCGAAATCGTGCCTGTCACGCAGGCATCCTGTCAGCAAACCCTTGCATAGGGTTTGATCAGACGATGCTGAATTCCGCCACGACAGGCGCGTGATCCGAAGGTTGCGAATTCTCTCTGGGTGTGCGGTCAATACTACAGGCTTTGCAGGCTTGCGCCAGAGGATGTGAAAGCAAGATGTGGTCAATTCGCAGGCCCGCATTGCGCTTGTAACCATTGAGCCGATAGTCCCACCAGCTAAATGACTTGGGCGGCTGATCGAACAGCCTGAATGCGTCTGAGAGCCCGAGGTCAATCAGACGCTGCCATGCGGCCCGCTCGGGCTCCGACACCAGCACCTGACCTTTCCAGCGATCGGGATTGTGCACATCATCATCAGTGGGTGCAATATTGTAGTCACCTAGCACCACCAGGTTTGGATGACAGGCAAGTTCAGTTTCAAGCCATTGACCAAATGCATCAAACCAGGCCAGCTTGTACTGGTACTTGTCTGACTCAAGAGACTGACCGTTGGGACAATAGGCATTGATCACACGAACCGCCCGATCACCAACGCCGTAGGTCGCTGCGATCACTCTTTGCTGCGGATCCTCAAACCCGGGGATATTGCGAACCAGCGCTCCCCCCTCGTGCAAGGAAAGGATGGCTACACCGTTATAGGTCTTCTGTCCAGCCCAGACGGCCTGATATCCCGCCGCTTCAATCTCGGCAAGCGGAAATTTGTCCTGCTCAAGTTTGAGCTCCTGCAGACACAAGAAATCCACTTTGTGCGTATTGAGCCAGTCCAGCACCTGCGGCAGGCGAACTTTGAGGGAATTGACGTTCCAGGTTGCGATCTTCATATTGGCAGATTATCCCATGTCAGAGGGGCAAGACGGTAAAGTATCAGGCGCAGCCAGACTGATGACAAAGACTGCGGCCCGCTCAGAACAGACACAACCATGTTCGATTGTGCTTTTAATCGCGGCTCATGGCGACACAACACAACATTCAACGGAGATACAACACCATGCGTTCACTACTTTTTGTACCCGCCGACAGCGACAGAAAACTCGCCAGATCCCTGCACAGCGGCTCCGATGTACTGATCTTCGATCTCGAGGACTCAGTTTCCTTGGCACGCAAGTCAGCAGGTCGGGAGGAACTCGTCCGGTTTTTTGACTCTGAGCAGATCAATTCCCTGCGCAAACAGACCATGCGCACTGGACTCTATGTCAGGGTCAACGCGCTCGACACTGGCCTGACTTTGCTCGATCTGGTTGCCATCATGCCCTGTCGTCCCGATGGCATTGTTCTGCCAAAATGCCGGGGTGCTCAAGATGTTAATACCTTGTCAAACTATCTCGATGCATTTGAAGCCCAGTTTCCGAGGCATGACGAAAGCAAGCCTCGAGTCATTGCAATTGCTACCGAGACCGCAGAATCACTAGCCGGCCTGGACTCCTACGCCCAGGCCACTGACCGACTCGAGGCTTTGATGTGGGGCGCAGAAGACCTGTCGGGCGACATTGGTGCCTTGACCAACAAGGAGAATGACGGTCAGGCCTGGACATCGATATTCGAATATGCACGAACCCGATGCCTGCTGGCAGCAGCCGCTGCTGGTGTCATTGCCATCGATACCGTTCCCACTGATATTCACAACACCGAGGGGCTGAAACTCGAAACGCAGCGCGCATACCGTGATGGTTTCAGTGCCAAAGCCGCGATCCATCCGGTTCAGG
The DNA here is from genome assembly GCA_964491995.1 of uncultured Orrella sp. Classification (GTDB taxonomy): domain Bacteria; phylum Pseudomonadota; class Gammaproteobacteria; order Burkholderiales; family Burkholderiaceae_B; genus Algicoccus. Next base: position 3,626 of record CAZBIN010000125.1, on the reverse strand, counting down.
TTTCAATCATCAACGATGCCATGACACCGAGCCCGACAACCCGCGAATGGGCTGAAAAAGTCGTCGCCGCGTTTGAGGCTAGTGCAGCCGTTGGTGTGGCCACGCTTGATGGCAAGATGCTCGACAAACCACACCTTCGGCTGGCCAACAAGATTCTGGCGACCAGCAGACTGGTCCGATAGCGAGCGCTCTCAAGCATTCGATTCTTGAACTTCACTCCCTTTTTCGCCCATCCCATGAACCAGTCGTGAATCTGAAGCAGACAGGTGATCGCCAACGGCTGAGAGCAAGGAGGACGTCAAACATCAGAGCCATGGGAGCAGTTTTTCGAAATTGCCGCAATACCAGAGACGATGGATGATCCCTGATTCTCTGAGCAGGGGGAGCGTACGAAACCTATCGGTGAGCTTTACGCGATTCTTGAGCAGGGGGCCACTCAAGCCATCGACCTCGATAGCGGCATAGGCTGACACGTGTCGGTACGGACCGGAGCCAATCGGCCACCGGATATCAAGCACAACAAGCTGTGAACCAAAACTCACCTGCCTCACTGAAACGCACCAAAAATCGAAAAACTAACAACCTCGTCAAATTGCAGTCATTTTCCTGGTGTTCAATATGAGTCAACTGTTGCAAACTTCGATTTTGCAGTTGCATTGCCGGGCGACTGTGTTGCGCTTAGTTGGTAAACAAGCACACTTGCCTACCTTTTGAAGAAAAATCACAAACCCTCAAATTCATTTTTTGTGTTGTAGCGACGTGATCGACTAGTCTTGATTTTTTTGATTAGATTTCTGATTTATATGTATTTTTTATAATTTCCAAGAGCCAGACCCCGGTGATTTTCTTGTTTCCCCAACCAGTGTTTTGCCAGTCTAAGCGCACAATCGATGCACGGACGGGTGATCAGAACATGTTTTTTGATTCGCATCAGAAGAGAATGTATGACTTCGGGATGCAAGTTCTAGCAAGCTCGGATCCGCGCAGAACGTGGTTAGAACGAGAGTCTTTTACGGGGTTGAAGCGTCGCTGAGGTCAATATCAGAAAAAATATGGGCGCCCTTTGTTCATAAGTGGCTTTTCCACCTGTAAAGTTCATCGATTCGTAAAAATGTTAGCCCATAACGAACAATTTTCCATGAAAGCTTTCGGACCGGTTTGGTAAAGACAATCACTGCCAGCCCCCGCCCGCACTCGGTGTTTGATGACCTGTTTTCTAGCGTGCTCGCATCTGTTGTGTAAAAGTCAGTGCCATTTGTCAAATAGAATCATAGAAAGCATTCTTGAGGAGTGAACATACACAACCTGATTTAGCCCCGTCACTGAAATGTTACGCGCCAAGTCTCTGCAGCACCTCCGTACAGTACCTGAGCCTGACGTCTATATAAGCCACTTTGGACACAGCAAATCACGATACATCACGTTTCGGACACAATAATGCAATTGTTCGCGGAATCCGCCACTATGTTATTTCCGCTCACCATCGGTGTTTCTTTTTTCGTCGCAATTTTGATTGTCATGACTGGACGCTGGCATGCTGAACTGACCGCTGACAGTTCAGCAGGCATCCAGAAAGTCCATCAAGGGTTCACACCACGCATTGGCGGTGTGGGTATTTTTGTCGGCTACGTCGCGGCGGCTTTTCTTGTACAAGGAACCACGTCCTACTCACAAATGCTCGTCTGGGATCTGCTGGTCGCCACCAGCCCCGCCTTGATGTTTGGTCTTGCAGAAGACATGACCAAAAGGGTTGGAACCAAAGAGCGTCTGCTTGCAACCATGACGAGCGGTGTGGTGGCTTGGTATCTCACGGGCTATGCGTTGTTCCGGGTGGATGTTCCAGGGATCGACTCGATTCTGGCATTTACCCCGATCGCTGTGCTGTTTACCGCATTCGCCATTGGTGGTGTCGCCAATGCCATCAATATGATCGACGGCTTTAATGGTCTGGCATCTGGGACTGTCATCATCTGCCTGGCTGCGATGGGTTTCATGGCCTGGCAGGTAGGTGACGACAAGATTGTTTTACTGGTGCTCATCATTTCAGCCACAACCTTGGGCTTCTTTCTGGTCAATTTCCCATATGGCAGGCTGTTTCTCGGAGATGGTGGAGCGTATATGCTCGGATTCATGACCGCCTGGATTGCCGTCATGCTCTCAGCACGTCACCCCGAATATATCAGTCCGTGGGCGCCTTTGCTGGCCTGTGCCTATCCCATCCTGGAGGCAGTGTTTTCAATGGGTAGGCGAATCATGCGGGGACTTGCCATGGATCAGCCAGATCGCACCCATCTACACAGCCT
>CAZBIN010000125.1:0-1313 GCA_964491995.1 uncultured Orrella sp. | reverse complement strand
CCGACGCGTCGTTCCGCGATTTATCAAAACGTCCAATAAAACGATTCGAAACGCAGCCGTCTCACCGTTCTTGTGGGCATTTGCCAGCATTCCCGCCATCTTGAGCGTTCTATTGAAAGGCAATACTGTTGCGTGTATTTTTGCGTTGCTTGGCACAGCTTTGCTGTACGCCTATCTCTACGCACGGCTGAGTCATTTTCGCTGGAGTCATCCCAAACTACGCGTCAGGCGCCACCCACCATCGGCTCATTGAACCCGCACTCACCCGCTGCGCGGGTGAGGCCGCGAAAGCCGGGGTGCCAACGGCCAGAAATCCGACGAACTGATAGTCAAGCGGATCAAAACCCAGCAAGGACGGAATATCTTCAGTGAAGGTGCCCAGTCCTGTGCTCCAGAATGTGGCGAAACCCATCGCGTGCATGGCATTCTGAAAATTCATCACTGCAGCGCCCATCGAGAGCGTTTGCTCGATTTCAGGCACTTTCGGATGGTCATGATGAATCTGATAAGCCAGACCGACGAGCAAGGGCACGCTCTTTAACCACTGGCGTGTCTTGATCTGTTTGTCCTCGGGCATGGGTTTGCCTGCCTTGGCCACGGCAGCAATCGCGCGCTCTCCCAAAGCAACAATGCCTGGTTGCTCGATGAGCGCAAAACGCCAAACGCGTAATGCCGCATGATCCGGCGCGCGAGCTGCTGCCTGCAGTGCCGCATCAATCTGTATCCGGCTGGGGCCTGGCGCTACAACGGCTTTGACCGAACGTCGACTCGAAATCAACTCGAGCAGGTCCTGCCGGCCAATCTCACTGCTGCTCAAACCATCGTTCTTTTTCTGGTTGTTTTCCATACCCATGTAGACCATTTCAAGGAGTTATCTGACTGTCTGCTGCGAACAAAAAGCCTCTGTCCAGAGGAGGTGCGAGGATCGCAAGGCGGCAGCAGCGAAACGGAAAAACCACGTGTCGACTCAACAAATACTGCAGTTAATCACTGCAGGTCATAGACCTCTCGAGATCAAAAACGATCCATCACACGCGCTATGTGCGATCAGTTGTACGTTTGTTTTACGCCCTGCGTCATTTACCATGCCTGACTACAGGCTCGTCTACCCGTCTCGTCCGATGGTGTATCAACAGAATACCTGGCATCCAAGATCATGCGCCTGCGCTTCAGACTGGACGCCGATCGTCCTTATGATCATCCGACTCTCTGTCAGCACTCGCATCATAATAGCGTCCATAGGTTGCGTAAGTCCCGTAGCGCTTGCCGTACTTGCCATAGCCGTAGCCGTAGCCGTAGCCGTATCGAATTCG
>CAZBIN010000124.1:4926-8891 GCA_964491995.1 uncultured Orrella sp. | reverse complement strand
TCAGCATAAAGTCGGCATCGATTCCGGGCTTTGGTGATGGATCGGGCTTCAGGTTGATTTTCTCTGACGTCAATCATGCAGCCTGCCCGTCGCTCGCGACAGTGCTTCAGCGCATGGCGATCCAGGTCACGATAGCGGGTGTCGGACCAGCTGTCGAGGTCAAGAACAGCAGGCTGGATCCTGCGCGCGAATATGACCCTGTTCTAGCCGATATGCAATGCAGGCGTGGTGATAGCAACACTTTTGAATTTGTGTTTCAGTGATGCGGGAACAGAGAGGGCAGGCTCTGCTGGAATGCATCATCGTGCTCGCCATCATGATGTTGCTTAGCGCATGGGGTTCTGCTCAGTGGAATGGCAGGATTCAGCAGATGCGAGTCCGTTCGATGGCGGCGTGGTTACAGGAAATACACAGAGCGCTTGGTCAGGACAGCGGGTTTGCGCCTGTCCTGCTGCAGAGGATTCAGGACCAGGGCCTTGTCGCACGATCCGGGACGAGGGAAATGATCGCTGGACTTAAGCGAGAGGGGCGTCTGCCGCCTGGGTTTGTCGAGCAGGCGCCCATGAACTATGACTTGGAATTATTGCCACTTTCCACAGGTCAGTGTGCTCCCGGAGCTTGCATGCGCGAGCTTCTGATGCTTGCCTTGCCCGAAGCAGCGGCAAATGCTGAGCAGGCACAACGTGATGCCTTGGATCTCTTGTTGGCCTTGGATGGAAAGGCTGCGGCGGTTCTGTGGTCAGACCCGGATTCCCTAAGGGGGGCTGGCCTGCTTTATCCAAATCCTCCCTCTCCGTCGAAGCGTCTACCTCTTGGGACCGTCGCATTGCAGCTATGGCGATCAGACCATTTGCCGCCTTATGTGCGTCTTGATGAGGATCGGTCTGTGCGTTTTTCTTCCGGTGTTGTGTTTGCGGGTAACACACGGTTCGACCAGCCAGTTGATGTCGGACAGGGGATTGTTCTGTCTTATCAGGTCCGTGCCAGTTCGGCTTGCAGCACACCTGGCCATCTGGCCCGTTTGAGCCAGGGCGGTCTGGCATTTTGCGAGGACGGGCGATGGCGTTCGGTTGCCCGCCATGGTCGTCAGTTCACAACCTGCAATGTTCAGATGGGCCGTGGGTTGCTTGAAATGTGGGTGCTGAACCACAAGCACAAGGAGTTGTTCGGTGGTGGGGCGGTGTGCCAGTGTCCCAGCGGATATATTGCACGCTATATGGGTGAAGCGATGACGACTTTCGAAGGAATCCAGACAGCCGGCGGCTATGTCTGCGAACCGATATAGTCTGCTGGGCGAGATTCTTGGTTCTGAGATCGGCAAGCGCTTGGAGTCAGTGTTCTCTTGTCCGCGTTTGTTTCGGGTCGCTACTGTCGTGCAGATTGCAAGCCTCTATAATCCATTCTTAAAATTTGCGTTTGTCTCAAGCTGAGAGAGTTACCCTCATGAAAGCGTCTGAAATACGCCAGAAGTTCCTGAGTTTTTTCGAGTCCAAAGGGCATACGATCGTCCCGTCGTCTTCGCTTGTGCCGGGCAATGATCCGACCTTGCTGTTCACTAACTCAGGGATGGTTCAGTTCAAGGACGTCTTCACAGGGCAGGATGTACGTTCTTACAGTCGTGCGACGTCTTCCCAGCGCTGCGTGCGTGCGGGAGGTAAACACAATGACCTTGAGAATGTGGGTTATACGGCACGTCACCACACTTTTTTTGAGATGCTCGGTAACTTCAGCTTCGGGGATTACTTCAAACGCGATGCAATCCACAATGCCTGGGAGTTGCTCACCAAGATTTACGGTTTGCCGCCAGAACGACTCTGGGTGACGGTTTACCAAGAGGACGATGAGGCGTATGCGATCTGGCATGACGAGGTCAAGGTTCCGGCCGAGCGCATTATAAGAATTGGTGACAACAAGGGCGCGCGGTATGCCTCGGACAATTTCTGGCAAATGGCTGATACCGGTCCATGTGGTCCGTGCACAGAAATTTTCTATGACCATGGTCCTGATATCTGGGGAGGCCCTCCGGGCTCCCCAGAGGAAGATGGTGATCGTTATATCGAGGTTTGGAATCTTGTCTTTATGCAGTTTGAGCGTGATGTCCAGGGCGTCATGCACCCGCTTCCCAAGCCTTGCGTAGACACTGGCATGGGTCTGGAGCGTATCGCTGCGGTGCTTCAGCATGTTCACTCCAATTATGAGATCGACCTTTTTCAGTCGCTGATCAAAGCTGCTGCGCGCGAGTCCGGTTGCGACGATCTGAGAAACAACTCCTTAAAGGTCATTGCGGATCACATCCGTGCCTGCGCATTTTTGGTTGTCGACGGCGTTATTCCCAGCAACGAGGGGCGCGGTTACGTTTTACGTCGCATCATTCGCCGTGCGCTACGTCATGGTTTCAAACTGGGTCAGACCAAACCATTCTTTTACCGAATGGTTCCCGATCTCGTCGAGCAGATGGGAGATGCGTACCCGGAACTTGAGCAGATGGCCACTCGTGTGTCCAAGGTTCTTCTGCAAGAGGAGGAGCGCTTCGGCGAAACTCTTGAAAATGGGATGCGGATCCTTGATGCTGCTCTGGCGGATCTCAAACCGGGTCAAAGGCTCGATGGTCAAACGCTTTTCATGCTCTATGACACTTACGGCTTTCCCGTCGATCTTACCGCGGATATATGCCGTGAGCGTGAGCTTGACGTCGATCTGGTCGGATTTGAGCAAGCCATGAAGCGCCAGCGCGAACAGGCTCGCGCTGCTGGGCGTTTCAAGTCTGCAGAGGGTTTGCATTACGACGGTGAGCAGACTGTGTTTGAAGGGTATGACTCTCTGGCAACCGAGTCCAGGGTGATCGCACTGTATGTCGATGGTGTAAGTGTTGAGTCGATAGGATCGGAACCGAACGCCATTGTTGTGCTCGATAGAACACCTTTCTATGCCGAGTCAGGAGGGCAGGTAGGCGATGCCGGCGTTCTGCAAGGTGCAGGCGCGAGCTTTGTAGTGTTTGATACGCAGAAAATTCAGGCTAATGTCTTTGGGCATCATGGTCAGATCCGGCAGGGAACGCTCAGCGTTGGGGATCTGGTTAGTGCGTCGGTCGACAAAAAGCGTCGTGCTCGCACGGTTCGTAACCACTCTGCAACCCATTTGATGCATAAAGCGCTCAAGCAGGTTCTGGGGGAGCACGTACAGCAGCGTGGTTCTTTGGTTGACCCGGACAAGACGCGGTTTGATTTTGCGCATGACGCCCCTATGACACCACAGGAAATTGTTCAGGTCGAAGAGATCGTCAATCAAGAGATTCTCGAGAATACCTCAGCCCGCGCAACTGTCATGTCTTATGACGATGCTCTCAAGACAGGTGCAATGGCACTGTTTGGCGAGAAGTACGGTGACAGTGTTCGGGTGCTGGATATCGGCTTTTCAAGGGAACTCTGCGGAGGTACCCATGTAAGCCACACAGGCGACATCGGTTTGTTCAAGATTGTTTCAGAGTCAGGCGTTGCAGCTGGGGTGCGCCGAATTGAAGCAATCACCGGAGACAACGCATTGCACTGGTTGCAGCAACTCGACCGCACATGCGCTCAGATCTCGGCTCAGGTGAAGGCATCGATTGCGGATGTCCCGCAGCGTATCGCGCAGTTGCAAGAGCAGATGCGAGGTCTTGAGCGTGAGCTTGAGCAGGCCAAGTCCAAGCTCAATGTCGGCACAGGAGCGGCGTTGGCAGATCAGGCCACGCAGCTTGCGGGTGGTGCACGTTTTCTTGCCCAAGAGGTCAAGGGGGTTGATCCAAAAGCCCTTCGTGAGATGGTTGATCAGCTCAAAGACAAACTCAAGTCGGCAGTCGTTCTTCTGGCCACGGTCGGCCAGGACAGCAAAATCAGTCTGGTCGCGGGAGTCACAGGGGATTTGACGGGGCGTATTCGGGCGGGTGACCTTGTCAGCCACGTCGCACGTGAGCTGGGTGGTAGAGG
>CAZBIN010000124.1:0-4916 GCA_964491995.1 uncultured Orrella sp. | reverse complement strand
GGATTGTCGTCGGCATGGCGATGGGGGGCGGGACGGATATAGCAGGACTCGTCACTGCCCTTAAGAATGCCAGGCAGTGGGTTGAGTCTTGTATTCAAGGTCAAGATGAGTAACGCTCAAACAAGTCATGGCGGCGCAGGCTCTGGCATGATTCCGCCTGTGCCGTCAGAGACCGTCGACGCCAGAGGATTGCTGTGCCCCTTGCCAATCCTGAAAGCCAAGAAGGCGCTGTCAGCGATGCAGCCTGGTGATGTGCTTGAGATCATTACAACGGATCGGCATGCAATCAGGGATTTTCAGGCGTTTTGCAGGCAGACCGGCAATCCTCTTTTACTGCAGAATCAGGATGGTGATACTGTGCACCATTTTCTTCAGCGCAGATCTTAAGGTTTGCAGGGTTCTTTTTGTTTTATCTACGGTAAGGCGTATCCGTGTTAGAATCACGGGCTTAGTTCGAATATTTTGATCATCTTTATTTAAAAAGGGATTACCTATGGTGGTGATTCGTATGGCACGTGGTGGCTCCAAGAAGCGCCCGTTTTACAGCATCGTTGCAACTGACTCCCGTGACCGCCGTGACGGCCGTTTCATTGAGCGTGTGGGATTTTACAACCCTGTCGCTAATGAGGGTGAAGAAGGTCTGCGTATCGCTCTCGATCGTCTCGAGTACTGGAAGAGCGTTGGTGCTCAACTTTCTCCCTCCGTTGCGCGCCTGGCCAAGGGCTATGCCGGCAAGGTATCAGCTGCCTGAAGGTCATCTACCCTGATGGCTGATTGGTGGCTGTGTGATTTTTATGGCTGACTCCAGAGCACAAAACGGAACGCCTCTCGGTTCAGGTGCGTCTTTTGACCCTCCAGCAGATCTCGTTGAGATAGCACGTGTTGTGGGTGCTCATGGAGTGCGTGGTTGGATAAAGATCCAACCTTTTTCGCCTGATTCGACTGTGCTCAATGGCGTCAAGAAATGGTGGATTGGCGCAGCTGTCCGGCCGCTTGACGAGCTCCAGAGTCGTCTCAACAGCAATGTTCAGGCAGATCAAACGCTTTCCGAGAAGACTTCGTCTTCAAGCTCTGTCTCGCAGGGCTTGCGACGCGTGGACGTTGTGTGGGCGCGTGTTCACGGGGCGTCTTGGCTGGCCAATATCAAGGGGCTGGCAGATCGCGATGATGCTCAAGCGCTAAAGGGCTCTTCTATCTGGGTGTCTCGCGCTGATTTTCCCTCGCTTGATCCGGACGAGTTTTACTGGATAGACTTAATCGGCTGTGACGTCTACAGTCAGGATTTTGTTTCGACAGCTGACCAACCTTCAGCAGAGATCGAATCGGGTTTGCCGCTCCTGGAACAAAGTCAATCTCATCCCGAGTCTCTAGCCAACGGGATGCGTTTGGGCGTTGTTGACAGCGTCGTTGATAATCCTGCGCACCCCTTGCTGTCTATTCTGCGACAACGACAGGATGTTGCTGGAAGTTGGGTGCCTGAAGTGAACGCTAAGGGCAATTCCGTTTACACTCTGATCCCGTTTGTTGTGAATCACGTCCCGGTTGTGGACATTGCAAACAGACGCATTCTCGTTGACTGGCCTTCGGACTTTTAGTTCGCGAATGCGTATCGACGTCTTGACGCTCTTCCCTGAGTACTTCAATGTTCTGACTGAGCTTGGTGTGAGCGCGCGAGCGCACAGTCGCGGTCTGTGGTCCTTTCACGCATGGAATCCACGGGATTTCGTGCACGATGTTCACCGCACAATTGATGACCGTCCGTATGGCGGAGGCCCTGGCATGGTGATGTTGGCGCCTCCGCTGGTCAGTGCGCTCGGGCAGGCTAGATTAGGTCGTGGGGATGACGCGAAGGTTGTGCTTTTGGCGCCGGGCGGTCGAACGTTTGACCAAGCGGTCGCTGCTGAGTTGTCTGAGTCTCCCGGTGCGATCTTCGTTTGTGGACGCTATGAAGGGATTGATCAACGATTCATCGACGGGTATGTCGATGAGCAGTGGTCGATTGGTGATTTCGTTCTTTCGGGTGGGGAGCCAGCGCTTGTTCCGATGCTTGACGCGGCTATCAGATTGCTGCCAGGTGCTTTGAATCAAGGTGATTCCCATGGGCAGGACTCTTTTCAGGATGCATTGGGTGGCTTGCTTGATTGCCCTCATTTCACGCGCCCAGAGATTTTTGAAGATAGGCCTGTTCCTCCCGTGCTGCTCTCCGGTCATCACGAGCGAATTCGCCAGTGGCGTAGACAACAGTCACTGCGCCAAACGTGGCTTAATCGGCCAGATCTCGTTGATCTCGCGCGGTTAAAAGGTACGTTGACATCTGCTGACGAGGCGTATTTACGCGAACTGCTGGAATTGAGATCCCATCGCGCAGAGCCCGACTCCGTTTGAAGCGACTTCAGGAGAAAAGAAACTTCAGACTCGAGAATCCGGTTTGACTTGAACGGGATTCTCGAGGCGATTTTTGTTTTAGCCCAGTCGAGATCGTTGCTGGCGAACATTTGTCAGGGTTTGCGCAAATGTCGCTAGGCGCTGCTTCTCCTGCTCAACCACCTGGGTCGGTGCGCGCTGAACAAATGACGGGTTCTCCAGTTTGCTGCTGGCTTTGGTAATCTCGCTCTCCAGGCGGCTGATCTCTTTGTCGAGGCGCGCGATTTCCGCCTTGACGTCAATTTCGACCTTGAGCATGAGTCGACTCTCACCGACCACCTGGACCGGTGCGCCGAGATCCTCAGGTAGTGCATCGACAACGTCTACCTCTGAGAGTTTTCCGAGAAATGCCAGATATGGTGCATGTTCCAGCAGGCTTTCGCGTTCTCCCTGAGCAAACAGTGGTACTCGTTGCGCCGGCGAGATTTGCATCTCGCTGCGAAGCGCGCGAACCGCTTCGATGCGCTGTCTGAGTACCAGGAAATCCGCCTCAGCCTGGGGATCAGTCAGCGTTGCCTTAATAACGGGGTAGCTCTGTACGCTGATGCTTGTTTCATCATCGATTGCACGTGTTCCTGCTACCAGCGAGACTTTCTGCCAGAGTTCTTCCGTGATAAAGGGTGTGATGGGGTGTAGCAGACGCAATACCTCTTCTAACACCTCAATCAGGGTTTGGCGGCAACCAGCCTGAATCAGTGGGTCATCAGACTGCAACTGCACTTTGGCGAGTTCAAGATACCAGTCGCAGTACTCGTCCCAGACAAAGTGATAGAGCGCGTTGGCAATGTTGTCAAAGCGGTAGTCCTCAAAGCCCTTCTCGACCTGTGTCTTGACTTCCTGCAGTCTTGACAGAATCCAGCGTTCTGGCAAGCCAGTTAGTTTGACGGCCGCATCGGGCGTGTGCTTGCCTTGTGTGTGCATTAGCACGAAGCGGGCCGCATTCCAGAGTTTGTTGCAGAAATTTCGATACCCTTCACACCGTTTGAGATCGAAATTGATATTACGGCCAAGAGATGCATACGCCGCCATGGTGAATCGCAAAGCGTCCGTCCCGAAAGACGGGATTCCATCAGGAAAGTGCTTGCGGGTTGCCTTCTCGATGGAACTGGCCTGTTTTGGGTTCATCAGTCCATAAGTGCGTTTGGTGACCAGGTCTTCCAGGCCAATGCCATCGATGAGGTCGACAGGGTCTAGCGTATTCCCTTTGGATTTGCTCATCTTCTGACCTTCCGCATCACGGATCAAGCCATGCACATAGACGTGTTTAAAGGGTACCTTTCCAGTCAGGTGAGTGGTCATCATGACCATCCTGGCGACCCAGAAAAAGATGATGTCAAAGCCGGTCACCAAAACACTTGAAGGAAGGTATTTTTCCAGGTCTGATGTCTGGTCCGGCCAGCCGAATGTGGTGAATGGAACCAGTGCGGACGAGAACCAGGTGTCGAGGACATCAGAGTCTCTCGTGAGTTCGCCTTGGTAGCCCGCATCTTTTGCTTTGGCATAAGCCTCATTCTCGTCACGCCCAACAAATACCTGACCGTTCTCGGCGTACCAGGCCGGAATCTGGTGCCCCCACCACAGTTGTCTTGAAATGCACCAGTCCTGAATATTCTCCAGCCACTGGTTGTAGGTTGTTGTCCAGTTTGATGGATAGAACTGGATCTGACCGTTGGCCACAACTTCAAGAGCAACTTCGGTGATGCTGCGCCCCGGATGCATGGCTCCGCTTGGAGCGGGTTTGCTCATGGCAACGAACCATTGGTCGGTCAACATGGGCTCAAGCACGACCCCTGTGCGGTCGCCGCGGGGCTGCATCATTCGGTGAGGGTCGGTTTTGATGAGAAAGCCCTGCTCTTTCAGAGCTTGAACAACCGCTTCGCGCGCCTCAAATCTCTCCATGCCTCGAAACGCCTGGGGGCCGTTCTGGTTGATATGGGCATCGAGCGTGAAGATTTCGATCAGGGGCAGACCGTGACGAATGGCGCAAGCGTAATCATTAAAGTCATGTGCACCAGTGATTTTCACGACACCGGTGCCGAACTCTGGATCTACAAAATCGTCGGTGATGATGGGAATCTGCCTGTCGCACAATGGAAGGTCGACCATGCGGCCAATCAAATGCTGGTAGCGCTCATCGAGAGGGTGTACACAAAGAGCACCGTCAGCGAGCATCGTCTCAGGTCGAGTCGTAGCAATTGTCAGGCCGCGCAGGTAGACCTCCTTTCCATCGATGCAGACCTTCTGAGGACCTTCAGAGAACGGGTACTCAATGTGCCATATGTGGCCGTCGGTTTCGACCATCTGTACCTCGAGGTCCGAAACCGCGGTCAGCAGTTTCGGGTCCCAGTTCACCAGCCGCTTGCCACGGTAGATGAGACCTTGTTCGTAGAGTCTTACGAAGGTCTCTATAACACCGATGGACATGCGCTCGTCCATCGTGAAGTACTCGCGGGGCCAGTCAGCTGACGCACCCAGGCGCCGGACCTGGCTTG
>CAZBIN010000123.1:0-9098 GCA_964491995.1 uncultured Orrella sp. | reverse complement strand
CTCAGACTTCTTGCATGTTGGCATAGCATCGTGGCTGATGATGCTGGCGGTATTTGTTTATCTTGAGCGTACGTTGCGTCTGGTCGCTGCGCGGCCTGATGTTTCAGCCTGGTGGACGCCTCTGGTCGCCGCGGCAGCGCTTAATGTCATGATGTTGCTTGGACTCGTATATAGTTACTTTCCATTTCTGGTTCTGGATGAGCTGACTGTCTGGGATGCAGCATCATCGCGCGAGTCTTTACGCTGGATCATGGCCGCTGTGGTTGTGGTTGCCCCCATTTTTCTGGTGTTCAATGTTTTGGGGTACTGGCGGTTGTTTCGATATAAACCTGTTCGGACCGCCGCTTGATGATTTCAGTCAGTTCCTTTGATGACACCGACAGTCCCGTACACAGAATTTTGTCGGAAGTCTTTGGCTTTGCGGCATTTCGTGATCCTCAGCAGGCGGTGATTGCGCATGTTCTGGCGGGTGGAGACGCGCTGGTACTGATGCCCACCGGCAGTGGCAAGTCGCTTTGCTATCAGATACCGGCGCTGGCGCTTGATGGCACGGCGGTGGTCATCAGCCCGCTGATTGCGTTGATGCAGCAACAGGTTGATCATTTGCGTGCGCTGGGGGTTGCTGCGGCCAGTCTCGATTCCACACAGTCAGCACCAGAAAGCGCTCGGATCGAGCAAGCTCTGCTGCGCGGTGAGATCAAAATTCTGTACGTCTCCCCCGAGCGGCTGCTGATGCCACGCTGCATCCGTCTGCTCAAGCGGATTCAGCTGTCATTGTTTGCCATTGATGAGGCGCATTGCGTATCGCAATGGGGACACGACTTCCGACCGGAGTACATGCAGTTGTCGGTTCTTGCCGAGATCTGGCCGACCGTTGGGCGACTGGCACTGACCGCGAGCGCGACGCAAGCGACAGCCTGTGAGATTCTCGAGCGTCTGGCGCTTGCGCCGGCTCGAGTGTTTCAGACCAGCTATGACCGACCCAATATTTATTATCAGGTCGAAGCCAAGGATGATGTGCGTCAGCAATTGACGGCTTTTGTTCGCAGCCGTGCTTTGGTTGGCAGCGATGCGCAGAGCACAGCTGCCAGCGGCATCGTGTACTGTGCCTCACGCAGCCGGGTCGAGATGGTTGCCCGATGGCTGCAACAGGCGGGGTTCTATGCGTTGGCCTACCATGCCGGGCTTGAATCTGACGAGCGCCAGCGTCGGCAGCGTCAGTTCATCGAGCAGCCTGGCTGCGTCATGGTCGCAACGATTGCGTTCGGCATGGGAATCGATAAGGCGGATGTCCGGTTCGTGGCGCACGTCGATGTTCCCCGCTCCATGGAGGGCTATTTTCAGGAAACCGGTCGTGCCGGGCGCGATGGAAAACCCGCCACCGCCTGGATGTGCTGGGGGCTTGATGATGTGGCGCGCGCTCACCGGATCGCCGGGCTGGGTCAGGCCGATGCCATCCGCAGCCGCGTGCAGCGCGAGGCTTTTCAGGAGATGCTGGGATTCTGTGGCAACAGTGCATGCCGACGGCAGACGCTTCTGGCGCATTTTGGAGAATCCATCCCGGCGTGTGGCCATTGCGACAATTGTCTCGCTGCGCAGCAGGATCTCGATGTCACGATACCAGCACAAAAGCTGCTTTCAGCGATATACCGACTCTGGCGTGAGCGTGATCAGCGCTATGGCGCCTCGCACCTGATTGATATCCTCAGGGGGCGTTTGACCCGACGGGTTCGGGAGCTCGATCACCAAAGTCTGAGTGTCTTTGGCATCGGACAGGACTGGAGTGAACGGCAGTGGCGCCGACTGATACTGCAATTGCTGGGCGAGGGCGTGCTGGTGATGGATGACGAGGGTTATCGCACGCTTGCCCTGACCTCAGCCAGTGTCGCGGTATTGCGCGCTGAACGCAGGTTGCGCATGCGCGCTGCCGAGATTGCCGAGGGCTTTGTCGAGCCCATGGTCGACATGCCGGCTGCAACAGGGTGACTGCTACAAAGGGGATGCCGAGCCGGGTGGTGCAAGACCAAGGTGGCGCCATGTGGTCTGGGTTGCCATCCGGCCTCTGGGCGTTCTTTGCAGAAATCCGCTCTGAATCAGATAAGGCTCGATAACATCTTCAATGGTGTCGCGCTCTTCTCCAATCGCCGCGGCCAGACTCTCAACGCCGACTGGGCCTCCGTCAAACTTGTGCACGATGGCTTCGAGCAGTTTTCGATCCATCAGGTCAAGGCCCAGGGGGTCGACATCCAGCATGCTCAGTGCCTGGTTGCCGATGTCAGCGGTGATGATGCCGTCGGCACGCACCTGCGCAAAGTCCCTGACCCGACGCAGTAACCTGTTGGCAATCCGTGGCGTGCCTCTCGAACGTCTGGCAATTTCCAGTGCACCGTCTGCACTGATTTGTGCCTTGAGCAGTCGCGCACTGCGGGTGACGATACTGGCCAGTTCATCGTGGTTGTAGAAATCCAGCCTTGAAACAATCCCGAAACGGTCGCGCAAAGGATTGGTCAGCATGCCAGCCCGGGTGGTGGCGCCGACCAGCGTGAAAGGCTGAAGGTCGAGCTTGACGCTTCTTGCAGCAGGGCCTTCGCCAATCAGAATGTCAATCTGAAAGTCCTCCAGCGCCGGGTACAGGATTTCTTCAACCACCGGCGACAGGCGATGGATTTCGTCAATGAACAGGACGTCGTTGCGCTCAAGGTTGGTCAGCAATGCCGCCAGGTCGCCGGGACGTTCCAGCACCGGACCTGAGGTCTGACGCATGTTTACACCCATTTCGAAGGCAATGATATGCGCCAGTGTGGTTTTGCCAAGCCCCGGCGGACCGAACAACAAAACATGATCAAGAGATTCATGGCGCGCACGGGCCGCTTCAATGAAGATGTGCAGCTGGTCGCGCACCGTTTGCTGGCCGACATATTCGTCGAGTGCCTTCGGGCGTAGCGCGCGTTCAACCGACTCCTCGTTCAGTGAGGTGTTGACGGGACTCACGACACGCTGGGTCTGCTGCTGACTGCTGAGATTGTCGGACTTGATGGCCATGGAAACCGTTGCACATAGAGATGACAACAATCGTACACTACGCAAGCCAACAATCATTCTTTCGTGAGTGCTTTGCTCCATCCTGGACCTTCCCATGCCGACAACACCGAAACCCAACTACGATATTCCGACCTATGCAGATGTTGAAAATGCTGCCCGAACGCTGGCGGGCGTTGCGCATCGCACGCCAGTCCTGCACAGCCGAACGCTCAATGGCAGGCTGGGTGCAGACGTGTTCTTCAAGGCCGAGCCGTTTCAGCGCACCGGCGCTTTCAAATTTCGAGGCGCTTACAACTCGATTGCCAACCTGGACGAGCAGGCGCGCAAGGCAGGCGTGTTGACGTATTCGTCGGGCAATCATGCTCAGGCGATAGCGCTGGCGGGTCATTTGCTGGGCGTGAAGACGACGATTGTCATGCCTGAGGATGCACCTGCAGCCAAGAAGGCGGCGACTCAGGGGTACGGTGCCAGTATCATCAGTTACGACCGCTACAGCCAGGACCGTGAGGAGATTGCCAGAAACGTCTCAGAGCAAACAGGCGCGGTCATCATACCGCCCTATGATCACCCCAGCGTGATCAGTGGACAAGGCACAGCAGCCAAGGAACTGATTGAAGACGTCGGTCCGCTGGATGCGTTGCTGGTCTGTCTTGGCGGGGGAGGATTGCTCTCGGGAAGTGCTTTGTCAGCCTGCGCGCTGTCGCCGGGTTGTGACGTATACGGTGTCGAGCCCGAGCTTGGCAATGACGGGCAACGTTCTTTCCGGTCGGGCGAGATCGTCACGATTGCGCCTCCCAGATCCATTGCCGATGGCGCCTTGACCCCTTCCCTGGGTATGCTGCCGTTTGCCATCATTCGCGACAAAGTGACCGATATTCTGACGGTCACTGACGAGCAGCTGATTCAAACAATGCGTTGGTTTGCCCAGCGCATGAAGCTGGTGGTTGAACCCACAGGGTGTCTGGCTGCCGCTGCGGTGATACAGGGCGTATTTCCAGTTCAACCGGGTAGCCGGATTGGTGTCATTCTGAGTGGTGGTAATGTAGACTTGGCTGCGTACGGTCAGTTTCTGGCGGGCTGACAGTCGCGATCACAATGGACTGGTTGTGGCCAGGAGCTGTCAGGCTTAAAGTGACTCTAGCAGAACAATAGCGGGCAACATGAGGCTTCAAAGTATGAAAATTCTCGTGATCGGGGGTTCAGGATTTATTGGTCAGCATGTTGTTGGCAAGCTGGTCAAAGCCGAGCACACCGTCTTCGTGCCAACCCGGCGTATGCCCAAGGCCCGTGAACTGCTTGTCTATCCGACTGTGACGGTCCTGGAGCGAGACGTTCATGTGGATGCAGTGCTCGACGAACTGGTTCAGGGTATGGATGCGGTTGTCAACCTTGTCGGTGTCCTGCACAGCAGTCGCGGGGAGCCGTATGGTGCAGAGTTTGCGCGAGCGCATGTCGAACTTCCCAGGCGGATTGCCCAGGCTTGCGCACGTCTTGGCGTGCCGCGTTTGCTGCATGTCAGCGCTCTGGGCGCCAGCACAGCCGGTAGTAGCCAGTATTTGCGTTCCAAGGGGGCTGGAGAGCAGGAACTCCAGCGTATCTGCGCTGAATCAAACAACCTGCAGGTCACGGTATTCAGGCCTTCGGTCGTGTTTGGGCCGGGTGACAGTTTCATGAACATGTTTGCCAGTCTGGCGCGGTTTTTCCCGGTGCTGCCGCTTGCAGGCAGTGAGGCCAGAATGCAGCCTGTCTATGTCGGTGATGTTGCGCAGGCCATTGTCGTGGCGCTCGACAGAAATGATTCTTGTGGTCAGACGTATGAGCTGGCAGGCCCCCGGGTGTATACCCTGGGTGAGTTGGTGGCGCTGGCTGCGAAGTGGAGTGGCCGGCCCAGATCTGTCGTGCCTTTGCCGATGTCGATTGGGCGTTTGCAGGCAAGACTGTTCGAACTGCTACCCGGCGAGCCTTTAATGAGCAGGGATAACCTGGACTCATTGCAGACGGATAATATCTTGAGTGCTTCGGCGCCTCAGTCCGTGCTCGGAATTGTTCCAACGCCGCTTGAGGCTGTTGCACCCGCCTATCTCAAGCGTCGCTAATTACAACATCAATCAGTGGAGAACCCATGGCCCGTATTCCATACGCAGACTTGAGTAACCCCGAAGCGCAACCTTTGGTCAAGCGCATCGTGGCCGAGCGTGGTGATGTCTTGCATCTCTATCGCATGTTGTTGCATAGCCCGCCAGTCGCCACGGGGTGGCTGACCTATCTGACTGCCATCCGGCAGCAATGCAAGCTCTCGGGGGCCTTGCGCGAGTTGGTTATCATGCGAGTGGCGATGCTTAACGGTGCTCCCTATGAGGCTGACCAGCATCGGCCGATTGCCTTGCGCGAAGGGGTCAGTGAGCAACAGCTGGATGCGCTTGCGGACTGGACGCAGCACCGTGCTGTCTTTGATGAGACGCAGCAGGCTGTTCTGGCGTATACCGATTCCATGACCCGGGATATCCATGTTCCAGAGGACGTGGCTGCGGCTGTGCGAGCAAAGTTTGATCACCGGCTGCTCGTGGAGCTGACAGCCACTATTGCCGCGTACAACATGGTGTCGCGATTCCTCGAAGCCATGGCCATTCATTCGGACGACAATCCCGAAGACTGATTCTGCGCACCCTGGGTGCGGCAAGCCTGGGGCCTGCCCACAGAAGAAGTTAAAACAGCCTGAAGCGCCGACGCTTGATCCGACGTTTCAGGCTTTTCTGAGGGGCTGGCGCAGGGCCGCGCCTGCTTGTGTCATTATTGAAATCCCGGAGATCTCAGCGCGCGAGATTTTTCAGAGCCAGTTTGATGCCTTCAGAAACGTCAATGCCGTCGGGCAGTGATTTCAATGTTGCGGTGCACTCGCGCTCCGAATAGCCCAGTGCAATCAGCGCCGCCAGGATATCACCCTGACTGGATAGGGCGGCGCCTGTGCCAAGCGCCTCGACGGAACCAAACTTTCCTTTCAGCTCGAGCAAAAGTCTTTCCGCTGTCTTTTTACCAATGCCAGGGACACGGATCAGGCGATCGGTTTCCTGCGTGCTCACCGCTCGCGCCAGATCATCCACAGACAGTCCAGACAGTACGGCCAGTGCAATTCTGGCACCGATGCCACTGACCTTGATCAATGCCTTGAATGCGTTACGCTCCTCAACGCTGCTAAAGCCGTAGAGCAGCTGGGCATCTTCACGCACAATCATGTGAGTCAGTAACGTGATCTCTGCACCAATCCCGGGCAGATTATAGTAAGTCGCCATTGACACATCGATTTCGTAACCCACACCTTGGACGTCAACGCCGATGCGCGGGGGCGACTTTTCATATAGCTTTCCGGTCAAACGTCCGATCATTGCGATGTTCCAGGTAAGTGGCTCAGACGCAGCCGGCCTGCGCGGGAGCTGGCTCTTGTCGAGCGCCCTGCACCGGTGCGCCAGCCATGCTTGCTGAGCTGAAGTGCCAAAGGCGCCATATGCGCGTGACAGATGGCGCAGGCCAGTGCGTCTGCAGGATCCGTGTCTGGTATAGCGTTCAGACGCAGCAGACGTTGAACCATGTCCTGTACTTGCTGCTTTGCCGCCTTGCCGTGACCGACCACGGATTTCTTGATTTGCAGCGCCGTGTACTCATGCACCAGCAGACCGCTGTCGGCCAGCGCACATAGCGCCGCGCCTCTGGCCTGACCCAGCAACAGCGTGGATTGCGGGTTGGTGTTGACAAACACGATCTCAAGCGCCGCTACATCGGGTGACGTGTCGCGTGCGACTTCGCGCAGATTGTCCAGGATGATCTTCAATCGGGCTGGCAACAGGGCGTGTGGATCCACGATAATGGTGCCACTCGCGACGTAGGTCAGATGGGGACCCTCGACATCGATGACTCCGAATCCCGTTCGTCTGAGTCCGGGGTCCACACCCAGTATGCGCATGCCTGCTCCTGTCTTAATGTCTGAAGTGTCTCATGCCAGTAAGTACCATGACGACCCCGCGCTCGTTGGCTGCCGAGATGACCTCGGCGTCACGCACGCTTCCACCTGGCTGTATGACGCATTTCGCGCCCGCATCGACCACGACATCCAGACCATCCCGGAACGGGAAGAAGGCATCCGAGGCAACAGCACTGTTTTGCAGAGACAAGCCTGCGTTCTGGGCCTTGATGCTGGCAATCCGTGCAGAGTCGACGCGACTCATCTGACCCGCCCCAACGCCCAGTGTCATGCCCTGTCCGGCATAGACAATCGCGTTGGACTTGACGAACTTGGCAACTTTCCAGGCAAACAGCATGTCTTGCATCTGCTGGTCAGTGGGCTTGAGATCGGTCACGACTTTGAGTGCAGACAAATCAAGCGGCTCGCAGTCAGGTGTCTGAACCAGCCAGCCACCGCCAACGCGTTTGATGTCAAATGCGTTCTGACCGACACCCAACGGGACTTCGAGTACTCGCACGTTCTTTTTCTGTCCCAGCACAGCGAGTGCTGCGCCCTCATACCCGGGAGCCAGCAGCACTTCCAGAAACTGTCCTGAAACAGCTTCGGCCGTGGCCGCATCGACGGGTCGGTTAAAGGCAATGATGCCGCCAAATGCAGAGGTCGGGTCGGTCTTGAAGGCCTTCTGGTATGCCTCGTAAATGCCTTGACCCACTGCAACCCCGCAGGGGTTGGCATGTTTGATGATGACGCAGGCGGGCCGATCCATGCTGCGAACACACTCCCAGGCCGCATCAGCGTCGGCAATGTTGTTGTAGGAAAGCTCCTTGCCCTGGATCTGACGGAAATTCGCGAGCAACCCGCCCGCGACGTCTGGGTCGCGGTAGAAGGCAGCTGCCTGCTGAGGGTTTTCGCCATATCGGAGCATCTGCTCGCGGGTGACTTGCAGGGTCAGAGTACGTGGCCAGGCCTCGCGTGAGGCCACGGCGCCGCCCTCAGGCTCCTCGCTGCTCAGGCTGCTCAGATACGCTGCGATCGCGCCGTCATACGCTGCCGTGTGGGCATAAACCTTGCCAGCCAGCGAAAGACGCAAGGCGTAGCTGATCTGACCATGATTCTGGTCTATGTTCTGCAACACTTTTGTGTAGTCAGACGGGTCGATCACAACGGTGACGCCGCCTGCCTGGTTGCCATGATTCTTGGCGGCTGCCCGTAGCATCGCGGGACCACCAATATCGATGTTCTCAATCGCATCATCGAAGATGCAGTCAGAATTGGCGATGGTTTCACGAAATGGATAGAGATTAACCACCAGTAAATCGATGCGATCAATATCATGATCTTGAAGCGTCTGCATGTGTTCAGGGGTGTCCCTGCGCGCCAGCAGTCCAGCATGGATGCGCGGGTGCAGTGTCTTGACACGTCCGTCCAGAATCTCTGGCGAACCCGTGTGAGCGGCAACTTCGGTGACTGGCAGCCCAGCCTCGGCGAGTTGCCTTGCGGTTCCGCCGGTCGATAGCAAGCGGATGTTGCGTGCATGCAGTGCCCGCGCAAAGTCGATGACACCGGTCTTGTCGGACACGGAAATGAGAGCAGTCTGAATTTTCATGGTGGTTGGTCGTTCAATCAAGGAAACGGGGTGGTTTGGGCTTCATGACTCGATCAGTCGGTGCGCCAGGAGTTTCTTGCGCAGCGTGTTGCGGGTGATGCCAAGATAGACAGCGGCGCGCGACTGGTTGCCCTGTGCGCGCTGCATTGCGGATTCGAGCAATGGCTTTTCGACACAGGTCATGACCATATCCCACATACCGCTTGGCTCAATGCCGCCAAGGTCGTTGAAGTAGGCTTGCAGGTTGAGTCGAACAGACTCATCAAGTGATGGGATCGATTTCATTTGAATGTAAGAGGTCTTTTACGCCGCCATTTGAAACGCAGCATTGCCAGGACTTTGCCGGGCCTGGTCATTGAGCCACGTTTCGATGGCCTGGTATTGTTCTGAGGTGGTTTGTATTCTGTTGATTCGGTCTATCAGACTGGCACCGCCGGGCATTGACGCAAAGTACCAGCCAATGTGTTTGCGGGCGGTGAGCACACCAGTGTG
>CAZBIN010000122.1:0-9117 GCA_964491995.1 uncultured Orrella sp. | reverse complement strand
AGCCAGGCATGAAGCAGAAGCCCACTCGCGACCCGATTGAAAATGAAGCCAATAACGGTCTCAAGAACGACAAGTACACCTTGGCCATGGCGCGCACAAGTGATCCACACTCGGCAACCGCCCAGTTCTTCATCAATGCTGCCAACAATGATTTTCTGAACTTCAGCGCACCCACATCACAGGGTTGGGGCTACGCGGTTTTCGGTCGTGTGATTGAAGGAACTGAAACAGTCGACAAGATTCGTGGCGTCAAAACAGGCAACGCAGGTTTCCACCAGAATGTTCCGACCACCGATGTTGTGATCGAGAAGGCAGTAATCGTTGAATAAAGTGTCTCTTGGCGGGCCTGTCTGGCTCGCCTCTGACATCCATCTGGGTTCTCACAACCCGAGAACCTCAGACGCGTTCTACAAATTTCTTGCACACGCCAGACGTCAATCGAGTGCGTTGATCCTACTTGGCGACATCTTTGATGCATGGATCGGGGATGACTGGATCAGGCAACCGCCTGACTGGCTTCAGACCGCACTTGATCACTTACAGCTGACAGCCAATACCATTCCGCTCTGGCTCATGGGTGGCAATCGGGATTTCCTGATCGGAGCAGAGCTGGCACAGAGCCTTGGCGCACATCTGATCGAATCACCGTGCGTTCTGGAAGTCGTCATTTCAGAAGCCCACCCTTCTGAAACAACCAACGCTACAGAAAAAGCACAAACCACCCAAAGATTTCTGCTGGCTCACGGCGATGAGTTTTGCACAGCAGACCGCGCCTACCAGCGCTTCAGATCCGTGGTTCGCAATCATGCTGTGCAAAGACTATTCCTGACGCTACCCCTGACTTGGCGAACCCGGATCGCCAGCAGAGCCCGTGCCTCTAGCATGCAGACCGTTCGCAGTCCTTATGATGCCAGCTATGACGCTCAGGACGAAGCGATAGCAAAACGACTTGTCCAGACCGGTCTTTCCACCTGCATTCACGGCCATACCCACAGACCCGGCACCTACCCTGTGCTCATGCGCTCCAGCCTTGCAAATCGATCAACTTCATCCGACACGATGACTCGATGGGTTCTTCCTGACTGGGAGTGCGATCATCTTCAGACAGACCGTCATGAAACTTGTCCCGATGCCAGCCAGCAGAGTGCTGTGCGTGGCGGCTGGATACAGATCGATCAACAGGGTCCCAGACTAATCGATTTAGGCCACTCGGATCTGCTCCGCATGGAGTCCTGATCACATCGATCTGATCAATGCTTTTGCAGGCTCAATTCGTCCAGACACTCACCAAAGAGTCCCGATTAAGCCAAACACTCCTGCATGGGACACGACTCAGAAAATAAAATACGCAACGACCAGACTGAGCACGATCCGGTACCAGCCAAACGCCCGGTAGGTGTGTCGCGACACAAACGCCAGCACGGCTCGCACCACAAACAGCGCACTAAGAAACGCGGCAGAGAATCCAATCACAATCGCCAGCGCATCAGCCTGGGTGATTTCGGCCATGTGCTTGTAGGTATCGTAGAGCGCTGCCGCGAGCATGGTCGGCATGGCAAGAAAAAATGAAAACTGTGTGGCTGTCTTGCGTTCAATCCCCGCAATCATGCCACCGATGATGGTCGCACCCGAACGCGAGGTACCCGGAATCATCGCCACACATTGAGCCAAACCAACGCCAAGGGCCTGCTTCCAGCTGATAGTCTCAAGCGATGTTGCACTTGGCTCACGACGCTGACGTCGAGGGTTCTCAACCCAGAGCATGATCAGCCCACCCACGAACAGAGTCACCACCACGACACCCGGATGAAAGAATAGTGCCTTGATTGGTTTGATAAAAATGCCGCCTATGATCGCCGCAGGCAAAAAGGCAACAATCAGGTTGCGCATGAAAGCCAGCTCGACCGGATCACGCTTGACGCTGCCTCGCAGCAACTGAAAAACACGCTCGCGAAACAGCCAGATCACAGCAAGAATCGCCCCGAGCTGAATGACTACCTCAAACACTTTAGACTCGGTGGACTCGAAATTGATCCATTTACCCACCAGAATCAGGTGCCCGGTGCTGGAAACCGGAATGAACTCGGTAACGCCCTCGACAACCCCGAGAATGAAGGCTTTCAGAAAATGCAGTTCAAGATCACTCAAGCCTCTTCCCCATCATTTAAATGCGGATCATTAAACCGCTTCTCTACATCAACCATCGCGATTCGACGACCTTCCAGGCGCATAACCTGAAAGACAAATGTCGCGTGGGAGCTTGTCAGCTCGCACTGGTCACCAACCGAAGGCAGCTGACCAAACCTTGCCAGCAGAAATCCTGCCAGCGTGGTGTACTCATCTGCCTCATCGACCAGTCCATCAGTTTCAAGCACCTGTTCAAGCAGATGCAGATCAGCCGCACCATCAACGCGCCAATGGCGTTCGTCAACTGCGACAATATCAGGCAGCTCGTCTTCGTCTGGAAACTCTCCTGCGATAGCCTCAAAGACATCGATAGGCGTCACCAGGCCCTGAATCGTACCAAACTCATCTGCCACCAGCACCAACTGTCCGCGGGAAATCTTCAAGGTATCCATCAGGCGGATGACACTGATGGTGTCGTGCACAATGATCGGCTCTTTGAGGCGCTCGGCCCTGATCCGACCATGCGTGAGTAAATCCGACACCATGCGCTTGGCACGGCCTATTCCAACCACCTCATCGAGCGAGCCACGGCAGACCGGGAAAAAGCTGTGCGGCGTATCCTCTATCTGTTTGCGGATCAGCTGCGGATCCTCTTCGACGTTAATCCAGGTAATCTCGGTCCGTGGCGTCATAATCGAGTGCACCGAGCGCTCTGCCAGCGTCAGGACGCCACTGACCATGTTGCGCTCTTCAACTGCAAAGGTCCGCTGCTGTTCCTGCTCAAGTGGCTCATCAGGTTCATCATAAGTTTCCTGGGGCAAGCGCTTGCCGAGCATGCGCAACACAGCTTCTGCCGTGCGCTCACGCATGGGGCGATTGGAGTCGCTGACCAGCGTACTGCGCCGAGCCAGTTGATTGAACAATTCGATCACAATCGAAAATCCAATCGCGGCATACAGATACCCTTTGGGCACCTCATAACCAAACCCTTCAGCCACTAGCGAAAAACCGATCATCAGCAGAAAGCCAAGACAAAGCACAACTACGGTTGGATGCGCATTGACAAACCGGGTCAGGGGCTTGGAGGCGATCAGCATGATGCCGATCGCAATGATGACGGCTGCCATCATGACCGGCAACTGGTTGACAATGCCAATCGCCGTGATGATGGCGTCCAGAGAAAACACCGCATCAAGCACCACGATCTGGGTGACAATCACCCCGAAACTGGCATAGACACGCGGCCCCGAAGCGGCTGTCCGCTTGCCCTCGATTCGCTCGTGCAGCTCAAGCGTGCCTTTGAACAGCAGAAAAAACCCACCTACGATCAGAATCAAGTCTCGACCGGAAAAGCTGAGTGGTCCGAGATAAATCCATGGCTCGGTCAGTTGAACCAGCCAGGAAATACCTGCCAGCAGCGCAAGTCGCATCACGAGCGCGAGTGACAAGCCGATAACGCGCGCCCTGTCCCGCTGTTTTGGCGGAAGCTTATCGGCCAGAATGGCAATGAAGATGAGGTTGTCAATGCCCAGAACAATTTCCAGGACAACCAGAGTAATCAAGCCGACCCAGATTGTTGGGTCAAGCAGCCATTCCATTCAAAGCTCCCTGTAGATGCTCAATTCCGACGACAGCGGAAATGCGCCATTCAGTTACTCAACAAAATACGATAGCAGTTGCGGGAATACTTTTGGAGTGGCTGCAATGACCTTGCCAGACTCCATCCACTGCTGCTCACCCGTGAAGTCTGTCACCAGCCCCCCCGCTTCCAGAACAATGAGTGCTGCGGCTGCAAGGTCCCAGGTCTTGAGGTCCGCCCCACAAAACCCGTCAAGTCGGCCAGCAGCCACGTACACCATGTCAAGCACTGAAGATCCCGTGCGACGCACCCCTGCACTATCAGCGCTCAACTGTCTGAGTCTGGGCGAGGATCCACCGTCCGGGCCTGCCGAACCTGGCCAGCGGGCACCCAGCAAAGATTCCGCGAGCCGAATCTGCCCTGAAACCCTGATACGACGATCATTCAAGAACGCCCCTGCGCCACGACTGGCAGTAAAAAGCTCGTTGCGGTTTGGATCATACACAACCGCGTGAGCCAGTTGCCCGCGATGTCGCAGCGCAATCGACACAGCGAAGATGGGCATACCATGGATAAAATTGCTTGTTCCGTCCAGCGGATCAATGACCCACTCGAACTCAGGCTCCGATCCGTCGGCCGGATGGTGAACCTTGCCCGACTCCTCGGCAAGAAAAGCGTGGTTGGGATAGGCTGTGTGCAGAATATCAATAATCGCCTCTTCACAAGCGTGGTCAACATCTGTGACAAAATCACGCCTGCCCTTCTGGGCAATCTGCAAACGGTCCACATCAATGCTGGCGCGGTTAATAATAGTGCCAGCTTTTCTGGCGGCCTTGATGGCCGTATTCAACAATGGATGCATGGAAAGTTTCGTCGTCCTGACAGAGTAATGCGGGGATTTTAGTTGACTTCTAGCTTCGAGCGCGTGCGCTTCATACTGACAGAGCCCAGCCACCCGGGTAATGTGGGCTCTGCGGCCCGTGCAGTCAAGACCATGGGGTTCTCTGACCTGTGGTTGGCCGGGGCCGCAAATCCTGCCATGAAGGACGATCCACAGGCCATCGCGCTGGCCTCAGGTGCGTCTGATGTGCTGGTCAACGCCGGGCAGGCGGCGGATCTGCGCACTGCTCTCGAACCGGTCACGCTGGCGTTTGCGATGACAGCACGCGCACGCGACCTGGGGCCACCACCATGCGATATCCGGCAAGCCGCACAGCTCGGTCGGCAACACCTGCTGGAGAACCCTGAAAACCGCCTGGCCATCGTCATGGGATGTGAACGGGCGGGACTGACGAACGCCCAGGTCGCACTCTGCCAGAGAGTGTGCCACATACCAGCCAACCCCCTCTACAGCTCCTTGAACGTTGCACAGGCATTGCAGCTGGCAGCGTGGGAGCTTCGGTACGCGCTTGTCGCCCCGAGCGAACGCATGCCCCAGACACCTGATGTTCGTCCGGACCCAGGAAAGGCGCCCGCCAGTGCGAAAGCAGTTCACGCGCTGCTGGAACACTGGGAGCAGGCACTCATTGCCGTGAGGTTTCTCGATCCGCTGCACCCCAAAAAGCTTGTCACAAGAATGCAGCACCTGCTGCTACGCACAGATTTGACCAGAGATGAAGTCGATATGCTAAGAGGGGTTTGTTCGGCCATGCTGACGACCGCCAAAAAGGCTGGTCAAACAAAAGAGACGACATCAGAGAAGCCTCCCGGAGATCTGAACCAATGACCCTTCAAGGCTCATGTCACTACTGTCGACCCAACAGCACCATCAGTTACGATTGAAACATGTTTGAAAAAATCCGCGAAGACATCGCCTGTATCCTGGACCGGGACCCCGCCGCTCGCAGCAGGCTCGAGATCGTGACTTGCTACCCGGGCCTGCACGCCATTCTGGTCCACCGCATGGCCCACCGCCTTTGGGGTGCCGGCTGGTTCTGGCTGGGTCGCTTTTTGTCGCACCTGGGGCGGATACTGACTGGCATCGAGATTCACCCGGGTGCCCGTATCGGTCGCAGAGTATTCATCGACCACGGCCATGGCGTGGTGATCGGCGAAACGGCTGAAGTCGGTGACGACTGCACAATCTACCAGGGAGTCACCCTTGGCGGCACAAAATTATATAAGGGCAAAAAAAGACATCCGACGCTGGGTAAAGGTGTCGTAGTCGGTGCTGGCGCGAAAGTGCTCGGCGGGTTCACGGTAGGCGATGGTGCACGGATCGGATCAAACGCCGTGGTGGTCAAGCCTGTTCCGGCAGGAACCACTGCGGTTGGCAATCCGGCTCGCATCATCGAACATAAAGAAACGGCCGAACGCAAAACACAAGCAGGTACAGAGCCTTCCCGTCAAACCCTTTCTGCCGCAACTCAACAGGCACTCGACCGCGAGTTCGAGGTTTGCTGCGACGAAGGCAAACTTGATACCGAGCCCCTGCAAGCACTGCTCATCACCCAAGGTGTCAAAGGTGGCTCTGAAAAAGTGGTTCCAGCCAGCCCTGGGTCGATCCCGAACAGTGCCCGAACGACTGGTAGACGCCAGACGCCAGACGCCGACAACGGCTCAGACAGCGAGTCAGGTCAGCAGGAATTCACAGCATACGCTGTAGATACGGGTGACACAGACCCTCTCATCAAAGTCGTTCAAGAACTAATCGATCACGCTGCGCGCCAGGACACAAGAATCTCCCAGTTGTGTCAAGCGATTGAGTCGCTCGGAAAAAAAGTCGAAAGCCCCGAAAACGGAGATCTTGACGCTCAACGACTCAACCGTCTGGTGGAGTAGTAGCGCAACACCGTTTGACACGCTGGCTGGACCGGATGGATCGGCCAGCGTGTACTTCAGAACACCAGATCAAGTCCCGTCAGACGCTGTAGCTCCGCCTGACCAACTCCTGCACAGTCATCGATGACCCTGACGACACCCCCCGGTTCAATCTGGAAAACCGCATAGTCGGTATAAACGCGTTTGACGCACTTAACCCCTGTCAGCGGATAGGTGCACTTTTCGACCAGTTTTGACTGCCCATCACGAGTGAGCAACTCCATCATGATGTAAGTCGCACGAGCGCCCGCAGCCAGATCCATCGCGCCACCGACGGCAGGAATGGCACCAGGCTCGCCGGTAGACCAGTTGGCCAGGTCACCATTACGCGCAACCTGAAAGGCACCCAGGACACAGATGTCCAGATGACCGCCACGCATCATCCCGAAAGAATCCGCATGATGGAAATAGCTACCCCCCTTGAGCAGCGTCACAGCTTGCTTGCCTGCGTTGACCAGATCCCAGTCCTCCTGCCCCTCTTGAGCCAGAGGACCCATCGCCAGAATTCCATTCTCGCTCTGCAGAAAGATGTCCTTGTCCTGAGGAAGATAGTTGCTGACCTTGGTCGGCAGTCCGACGCCGAGGTTAACGTAGGCGCCCTCAGGTATGTCGCGCGCCAATCTCTCGGCAATCTGATCTCTAGATAAACGTGCCATGTCTTTTTGACTCCTGCGACTAAACCTTGACAATACGATCGACGTAAATTCCTGGCGTGACAATCAGTTCTGGATCGAGATCGCCAAGCTCCACTGTTTCCTGGACCTGAGCGATCGTGAGCTCGGCTGCGGTCGCATGCACGGGATTAAAATTGCGGGCTGATTTGTTGTAAGTCAGATTACCCCAGCGGTCACCCTTCTTTGCCTTGACCAGAGAGACATCCGCGCGGATCGGCGACTCGAAAAGGTAGTCTTCGCCGTTGATGTTGCGAACCTCTCGACCTTCCGCAAGCGGTGTACCCACGGCTGTTTTAGTGTAAAAACCACCAATTCCAGCACCTCCTGCACGCACCCTCTCGGCAAGCGTACCCTGGGGTACCAGCTCGAGTTCTATCTTGCCGGCTCGATAAAGCTCATCAAAAACGTAGGAGTCAGCCTGACGAGGAAAGGAACAGATGATCTTGCGCACGCGACCTGCTTTCATAAGTGCGGCCAGACCGAAATCACCATTACCTGCATTGTTGTTGACAATGACGAGATCCTTGGCCCCTTGTTCGATCAGCGCATCAATCAATTCGACCGGTTGACCCGCCCCCCCAAAGCCACCGACCAGGACTGTAGAGCCGTCCTTGATCCCGGCCACGGCTTCTTGCAACGTGGAAACTATTTTGTTGATCATGTTTGCGTCACTTCCGAAGCAAAAAAGTGCAGTCTAACGCGACGGCGGTCATGTTCAAAGTGCAAACCACTCACCGCCCGACGTGAATAACTAATCCGGCAAAGAAAAAACCCTGATGATGCCCACTGCGCCGAGAAACTGTCAGCGCGGATGCTGAAACTGACAGCCAACTGTCAGGATGACCGGCATTGTCAAACACAGTGGCTGTAATCCGGCTCTGGTAAAGCCTCAACCATTGGCCTTGCCAGCAAATACCCCTGGATCAGATTGATTCCCATCGACCGCAGTGCATGGAGCTCCCCGGGCGTCTCCACACCCTCGGCCACGATTTTGCATCCGAGTGCCTTGCAGGTTCCAATCACGCCACTGACAATCGCACGCCTGACCGGATCACGGTCAATGTCTCGCGTAAGCGCCATGTCGAGTTTGACAATGTGTGGCTGAAACTCCGCCAGAAGGTTCAATCCCGAATGCCCGGCACCGAAGTCATCGATTGCTGTGAGAAAACCACGTCGCTGGTAGTCTTTGATGATACGAAGCGCATGCTCCGGGTCACTGATTTTCTCTGATTCGGTCATCTCGAAAATCAGCCGGTCGGGCGCAAAGCCCACTTTGCGGGCAGCTGCCAAGGTCAGTCGAATGCAGGTTGCAGGTTCGTAGACCGCATTGGGCAGAAAATTGATCGACAAGTAAGTCTTCATCCCAAGGCGCTGAGCAGTTTCAATCGCCAGAACCCTGCATGTCTGGTCAAATGTGTACATGTCTTCAGGCTTGACTGATGCGATCACCACACCGGCAGACTCCCCATTGGCACCTCGCACCAGCGCTTCGTACGCGAACACCTCACGTGCATTCACATCAACAATGGGTTGAAATGCCATCTTGAGTTGCATTCCAAGCGGCTTGGCGCCTTTACAATGAATGCACCCCAGAATTTCGTCATCAGCATCATCAAAAAATTCAGATAAATACATAAAGCACCCTGGTGAGAAAAGTCAGAAAAGCTACATCACCAAGCGACGGTGAAACGGTTACCCGCCAGGCATGAGACCTTGCACGGAAAATGTAGCACAGACACTCACAACCGTTGAACGACTAGAAAGGGAGTGACACATGAGCAACTGTGAGCGCAAGCCCCTGACTTTAGTCATGGGGTGGTTCAGACGTAGTCCTCGGTTCTGGAGTCTGGTTTGAAGTCTAGATGAACTGGCGACCCAGCCCTTTGACAACATGCCACGCAGAACGCAGCGCCAGCC
>CAZBIN010000121.1:0-9135 GCA_964491995.1 uncultured Orrella sp. | reverse complement strand
TGTTTTGGTTGAAAAGCTGGTCAACCACCTGCTAGCATTACGGGAGGCTTGTACAGAGGGTCGAGTTGACAACGATCGCGGTGATCGCCTAAGCTGAAAGATTATCAAGGTTTCATAAAAATGTCTGAAAAATCCAAGGTCAATCAGGACAAAAACAGCTTGTTAGCCACGTATGAGTTTTTTTCAAATGGTTGGAAAACCCTGGTTGGCTTCTCTGTCATTGGATTATCGGCCGGCATCATTGCAACCTTTGTGTTGCCGGAAAGATATGAGGCCAGCGCTCTGATCAAGCCTGCGACAGTAGGCTCAGGGGTGGTAGATAATAAGCCTTGGATGACGGAGCCGCAACCCGTCGAAACAATGGCCGTTCTGTCTGAGAAAATGAGGGCGCCGAGCTATTATTCCCCGCAGACGATAGAGGCCTGTGGCCTCAGCGGGAATATCAGGGCTTCCAAAACCTTGGCGGAGCGGCTCCGTCCGACGGTTGTTCGTGGCTCGACTTTTGTGGCTGTTTCTTATTATTCGCGCAGTCCCGAAGACGCGGCGAAGTGTTTGCAATTCGTGCTCAGTGACGTTGTACAAAACCAGGCGCAGCTTGCCAGACCAATCATAGACAATCTGGAGGTTGCATTGCGTAACGCGGACCTCGAGCTCCAGGCAACGATTGCTGAGCGGGATCTTCAGCTTGTCACAAAGGCTCGTAACTTGGAGGTCGCCAAGCTCAAGCTTGCGGATGCCAAAGAATTTCTTGATCAAATCTCGAAGAATCATGCGCCGTTCAAAATCGATGACGGTCAGTTTTCCGAGTCTGCGCGGTTGTTTTCGACAATGCTTGAAAAGCAAAATGAAATCAGAGAGTTAAACAGAAATATTAATCTCCTGGAATTTGAGATTCCCGCAAACGCCATGGCCGTTCAGCAGCGGGTTCGTTCATTGACCAATCAGGTGACAGAGTTAAAGAATGCGCTTTCTCCGGCTGCGACAAGTCCAGCGTCCTTCGCTGTTCCAATTTATGCACCTGGAGTCAGGAGTTCGCCTCAACTAGGTCTTTTAGTGGCTTCAGGCTTGATCGGGGGATTTGGGCTGGGTGTGATAGTTTTGGTTTTTGCTCGAGTCAGACGTACGCTTTCAAAGCGTCGCTAGTTTTGCCTTTATCACAGGGTTGATCAGAGCGAAGGGAAAGGGGCTGTGAAACGCCGTTTGAAAAGGTGAATCGTCCAAGAAAAACCCAGACCTTTGGATGCTAACGATACCTCCAGTAAAATCCTTCGTCACATCACGCAGGCCACAACCGAAGCCGCTACCAGGAACGGGCCAAACGGTATTACGGTCGATCGTGGCAGGTTGTTGACTTTCAGGTAGATTGAGCCGACGATTGCAACCGAAATGCCAGCAACCATGATAATAAAAAGCAGAGGTTGCCAGCCCAGCCATGCACCTACGGCAGCCATGAGCTTGAAGTCCCCGTACCCCACGCCTTCTCGTCCCGAGATTTTAGAGAACAGCAGTGCAGGCAGGTATAGCATCAGGAATCCGCTTGTGGCTCCGATCAACGACTGTTGCCACCCAACGGTATAACCTGTCAGGCTGACCAGCACACCGATCCCCAGTAGGGGAAGGGTGAGTTTGTTGGGAAGGATTTTGAGCCTTGCATCAAGTAATGCAAGCACTGTGAGCGCAGCGATAAAAACCATCATCAGAGCGACTGACACGAGACTTTGCTCTTTCAGTGCAACAAAAACAAAGGCGATCAGCATCAATGCAACCGCCAGCCAGCTGGTTCGGACGGGCCATGGCTTGCCAGGCTTGTAGGGTAGAGCCAGTGTGCGCGATAGAGTCAGAACAAGTGGAACCAGACAGAGGGAAGCCGCGATCACCAGAATAATTCGACCAACCTCAAGGTTTGCATCAGGGTTCATCGGGTTCAGGATAAGCGAAATTTCAGTAAATGACGGAGAGTGTTGACGGTGTGACGTGCGGCAGAGGGAGCTGTCAACACGGTATCGAATCCGAGTACAAGGGTGATGTGTACCAGAAATCAGAAAAAGTCTGAAAGACTTTCTCACCGGTCTGATGCGAAACCAGACCGGTCTGTGTGATGTCCTTCAGACTTGCTCAGCGTGGCTTGTTCAGTTTCGCGGCCTGGACCAGCTCACCAGCCTTGCTGTCATCGATACGGGGCATGTCAAACAGATCCCGCGTACGGGTATACCAGCCACGTCCATGCATGCGTCCAATCATGTGCATTGCAGCTGTGTCGATATAAAGCTTGTCCATGTCGATGAGGTCGTCGCGCACGTGCATGTAAAGCACTTCCCCGACGACCAGGTTGCGTCCAATGCCCAGTTCCAGATTCACAAGTCTGCGGCATTCGAAAGAGATGGGTGACTCGACAATATAAGGTGGCTTCACCTTGATACTTTTTCCGTGGGTGAAGCCGGCGATCTCAAACTCGTCCACTTCCGGATCAAAGTCAACAGCCGTGATATTCATGCCCTCGGCAATCTCCTCTGTGACCAGATTGACCACAAACTCACCGGTGTTGCGGATGTTGGCTGCGGTATCTTTTGCGTTGTCGGGACCGTGAGAGTTCACACCCAGCACAATCGTTGGTGGGCTGTCACAGACGGCATTGAAAAAGCTGTAGGGTGCCGCATTGACAATGCCGTTGTGATCCATGCTGCTGACCAGCGCGATGGGACGGGGCACCACACTGCTCACGAGCAGCTTGTAGCGGTCTTTGGTCGAGAGTTGTGCGAAATCGATCTGCATGATTTGAAGTGTTCCGATGCGTTCAAAAGATTGCCAGATTGGTCCTTTGCTCGCCGGATGTCAAGGTGCAGTGGTCCATCTGCAGTGATCGATTCTATGGAGTGGGCAGCCGTGTCGTGGCTTGTTGCTCTGGCGCTGCGTGGCTTGATGAAGAGATTCCAAGGTGTTGCGTTAAAAGTTTCACTTGATTCTGCAGGTCCTCCAGCGTTCCGTCATTTTTGATGACCTCGACCGCTATTGGCCAATGCAAGGGCTTTTCATCAAGCTGCATTCGTTGTGCGGCAAGGATGTCCAGGGTGGCTTCCGAGGGATCAGCGCCTTGTGCAATTCTGCGGGTTATCCGCTCGGCAAGCACGGCTTCACTCGCCTGGCAGACGATGCCGTACAGTTCACATCGAATGGCCCTTGATTGCATGCTCTCGATCCGCTCGCAGAAAACCTTCACCTGGTCATTGTTCAGGAAGGTGGCATCCACCACGACGTTAAAACCCCACTGAACGAGATGTTCGGTCAGACGTGTCAGATGCTCATAGGTGCGGCGTGTTGCCTCTGCGTTGTACCTGACAGATGGATCAGGGTTCGGGTAGAGGCGCTTTCTTTCAACATCGGCGCGCAGCCAGATCGCGCCGAGGGTTCTGCTGATCATCTCCGCCACTGTGGATTTTCCGGAGCCACTGACACCACCGACTAAAAAAACGGCAGGTGAATCTGTGACAATTGGCGGTGCATATGCAATGCGCCAGTAACGCCAGAATCTGTCATAGAGTCGTGTCGATTCCTGAATGTGTTCTCGTGAGTTTTTCTTTTGTGGCTCTTGTTCTTTCTCCTGCTCTTGCTCTGGATAACGATCTTGTCCTGGCTCTTGGTCATTGCGCATGCTGAGCAGAGCGACTTTTGCCCGTATGACTGCCCGATATCGGATGAAATACACCAGCTGACGTAGCCCATCGTAGTCGCCGGTGGTCTGAAGGTAGACATTGAGAAATCGCCAGGCATGCTCGGGCACTTCATTGGCTAACAGGTCCATGAAAGGAAAGGCTATCTCATTGATCAGATCGAGTCTGCGTAGATCAGAATCAAACTCGATGGCATCGAATGCCACGACCTCATCGCCGATCAGCGTTATGTTAGCCAGGTGCAGGTCGCCGTGACATTCCCGCATCCATCCTTTCTCAATTC
Source organism: uncultured Orrella sp. (assembly GCA_964491995.1). Classification (GTDB taxonomy): domain Bacteria; phylum Pseudomonadota; class Gammaproteobacteria; order Burkholderiales; family Burkholderiaceae_B; genus Algicoccus. The sequence continues at coordinate 5,184 of CAZBIN010000121.1, read as the reverse complement.
GATTGACACGAAATTCGTGACAGCTTTCCCACTCAGTTGTTGAGACGGCGCGCAACTGGCAGATTTCTTGAGCCAGGTTGTCTTGATCCCTGCATAAGGCTTCTATTTCATCCAGACTGCCGAGTAGCCAGTGCGCAGTACCTTTGATATGGCTGACCTCGGATGCGGTCAATGACGACAGGCTCAGGTGAAATGCGGCGATATGGTGCGCAAGGCTGGTGACGTGCTCAAGGGTCAGGCGTTCGTGTTCGGCCATTTCGCTAAAAAGCTTGCCGGATTCGAATCTTTGCATATGAACCGCCCAGTCAATCACTTCGCCAGCACCGTTGAGTTCCGGTTGATCGACAGAACCTGTCACCGGAATCACCTCAAGGTAGATCTGAGGAGCTGTGCGACGGTTCACTTCCAGCTCAAGATCACAAAACTGATGTCTTAGCTCCAATGTCGAGAAATCAAGAAACGGAAGCTTGATGTCGCGCTTGAGTTTATAGGCTTCAGCGCCCACCAGAATGACTGAGGAGATATGGGTGCGAATAATCTGGATCCCGTCCTGCGCACACCCGCCTGGCATGCCAGAGCCCACTGAGTTCGACAGAAATCTGGCAAGATTCGCGATAAGTTTGTCGTGTTGGCTCACGGTTGTATGTTTAGTTCGTCTTTGCAGGCACAGTGTGATGTTTGTGTGATCGAGACTCGCCTGGCAGGCGGACTGACGCAGAAGACTCAGAAGGGTCGTGCGCTAGCAGATCATTTGTCTGGCTAAGTTTACAGTCTCGCACCGTACGCTTGCCATATCCCTTGTCGGAACTTGTTGTTGACTGGTGCGCGGATTCCCGCTTCGGTTTTTAGTTCTTTGTATTGGGCTCAATCGATTTTTCAAGGATGACGCATCCCGTGTTTACACAGAATATCTTGACGGATCTGGACAGAAAGAGTGACGCCGTTGCCGCTGGCGAACGGTTTGACGAGATTCTTCGTCTTGGCGGTGTGCGCATCGAACGCATCGTGTCTCATGGTCATGCCAGTGAGCCCGGATTCTGGTATCAACAGAACTGGGATGAGTGGGTTCTCATCATTCGTGGGGAGGCTGTTCTTGAATATGACACGGGTTCGGTGGCCATGAACGCTGGTGATCATGTCTTGATCGAAGCCGGCAAACGTCACAGGGTACAGTCCACCTCACCGAATGAGCCAACGATATGGCTGGCCGTCCACTGGGGCCAGAAGCCCGGAGAAAGGTGCAGTTGATGGCTCAGTGGTGATGGCTCGTTGGGAGTGTGCACAGGGATTGCCCGCCTACCCTGAAATCTCCTCACTGACCCGATGCCACAGTTTCCCGATCTCCCCGCCTTTGTGCCCGTCCGTCCCAAAATGCGGGGACAGATGGTTCTGTGGGGTGCCCGTTCTGGAGCTTATGAACGAGTCTGTTCGATCAGTTTCTTGACGTCCTGGGCAAACGCCTGAGTGTTTTCCGAGTCGGATGCGAGCAGGCGGGCTTTGCCTCGATTGTCAAACACATACACACCCTGACTATGCGTGACGTTGTAGATTTCGGCGCTGTCACCCGGCTTGGGTGCTTCAATCTGGTAAGCGATGCGATATCGTTTTGCCAGACGGGCAATGGTTCTTTCATCGCCTGTCAAGCCAATGGCATTCGGGTTGAAAGCGTTGACGTAGGCCTGGAGAATGTCAGGCGTATCACGGTGGGGATCGACACTGACGAATACGATCCGTACGTCTTTCGCGTCTTCTCCCAGGATCTGCATGATCTCGCTGAGCTGGGCCATGGTTGTCGGGCAGATGTCCGGGCAACTGGCATAGCCAAAAAACATCAGAATGGTCTTTCCTTCAAGATCCTTTTGCGTAAAAACCTTGTTGCCAGCCGCCTGCAACTCAAAGTTCAGATCAGGCAGGTGTCCGCTGACGTTATAGAGATTCCAGTCGGCTGAGCGCTCCGAGCAGGCGGCAAGTGCCACCACCAGACCGAGCAACAAAAACCGGATGCGCCGCATGAGTGTGTTCTGGACAAGGTTTGCCAGGCGACTAAAGGAAGATGCGGAAGATGCGAACGGCAAATCGCCATACGGACCCTTGATCGGGGTCGCTGGCGGATGTGTCGAGTGCTTCACGGGCTGACTGGATAAACTGGATTGCATGGGTGCGGATACGTCTGAGTCTACGGAGTTTGAATCGGATCTTGAACTGGTTCTTGAATTGGTCTTTCAGTACCAAGGCATCAAGCACGGGCAGGCGACAAAAAGAGCAAGCTGCTGGTGGGGCACGCATCAAATCAGCGGCATGCACAAGTTGCCGCGTGTGCTAGTGCTACCGGTGTAACAGTTGCGGCTGGCAACGGCTCAGTGTGTCGAAGGCTGATTCGAACGTGTCACTGTTCAGAACACGCCTCAAGCCCTGGGGCATCACTGCTTGTTCTGCTACTACGTCACGGCTCTTGCTGGTTCGACTGCCTGCAGTCCTTGAAGTTCATCAGGTGGTGAGCAGCAGTTCAGGTCGTTTGCGAGCACCATATCTGTGACATCACACCGATGAAATCAAACCGGTGAAGTCGCATCAATGAAGTCACATCCCTGACACAAGACGAGCGCGCCACGCCATCAGGCATAAAAGCTAAAAGCGAGGCTACTTGGCAGAATCTACACGAATAACAGAAATCAAAACCTTGCTTTTGAAACCTTGCTTTTGATACCTAATGTTAACAAGATCGGATTGAGCGCGTTTGCCGCAGCTGCAGGAAAACACGCCTTTGTTTGCTGCGCATCAAACTCAGTAGCATCCTGAGCTAGGACGCTAGAGACCCAGATCACATCAAGAGGGCAGATGGGTCAGCTTTGCAAAGAGGCTATGGATCTGAAAGATGGGGTCGAGTCCGACGGGAATTCGGGCCGTCGCTCTGTCCGTCGCTCCTCAGCCGCCCTCAATCGGTTGATGCTGGCAACCATTTGATGCCTGCCACTCCCAGATTTTTCTGGCTGATGTGGGTGCTAAGTATAGGCACAAGGGTCTGGACATTCATGTCAAAGTTGTGCTGCCACATGGCTTGCAATTTCTTCAGTGCGTTTTCGTTCCGGTAGATGCTGCCATCCCAGTCGATGATCATCATTGCGACATCACCGCTGTCGGCCAGCAAACACAGCAGGGCATCATCAGCGTCCTTGTCAAGCGATGCTTTTAGCGCGTCTTCGTGGTCGGCCAGCACTTCAACGTACAGGTCGATACTCAGTGGGCTCTGCCCAGACAGTGCTGACTTCAGGTCGGTTGCAATCTTCTGTTTGCTTGTCATCGTCGACATTCTCGCTGGCAAAGGCAATCCCCAGTAGCTGCTGACCGACCGGCTACCTAAAGCGCAGGGTGGTGGTGGGGGTTGCCTTAAGCTCAGGCTACCACGATCCGGGCTTGATGTAGGATTCGATTAGAACTTAGATGCATCCGGAGTAGCGTAAATATTCGGTGAAGACGTTGGACATGTTTTGCGCAGAAGAATATTTCTTAATCCTCCCACCATATTTCTAGCTTAAAACAAATAGCCTGACCTTCTTCACTCTGAGAAACAATACAGGGTTCGCCGGTGCCCCAGGAGCCGCCGCTGCTCTATCAGCCCTCGGCCTAGGTAATGGGAGGTAGTCGTGCGCAAGCGCCATTATCGAATAAACGCTCTTTGACCTGTGGTGATCTCGACTGAAGCACAAATTGGATCCTACATTTGAACCGCGACGTTGATGTTGCGTTTGATGAAGGCAAAGTCTGCAAAGATGTCGCTTGATCTCTTTTCCAGATATCCACGTGCACTGAAGCGGTGAGATACACTGCGTGCTACTGATTGGGTGCCACTGCAGTGATGTCAAATCCTGTGTAATGTCATCGTGTGCTCAGGGACGGAGCGCGATTTTTGTGGATGGTCGATGTCGCTCCTTACGCTTTTACTGGTTGTGCTTGCATCGCTGGTGCATGCCACCTGGAACCTGCTTTCAAAAAAGGCGGCGAGCGCCGGGCCTGCATTTGTGTTTTCTTACACATTTGTAGCGACTGCTTTGTACCTGCCGTGGGCGGCTTATCTCGTGCTGACCGAGGGCATGCCATGGGGTCTTCCCATGGTTTTGTGCATTCTTGCCAGTGGCGTTTTGCATCTGGCCTACAGTCTGTTTTTGCAGCGAGGCTACCAGGTTGCGGATCTTTCGGTGGTCTACCCGGTTGCCAGAGGCACCGGACCTTTGGTATCGACGCTTGCCGCCTTTTTACTTCTGGGCGAACCGGTCACAGGCTACGGCGTGGTTGGCCTGATTGCTGTGGTCTTCGGGATTGTTCTGATCAGCACCCGGGGACGTCTGTCGATGCTCGCACAGCCCGAGGCTCGTGTGGGGGTCCGATGGGGAGGTCTCACCGGATCGATGATTGCCGGGTATACGGTTGTTGATGCCTATGCGGTCAAGGTGGTTGGCATTCATCCGGTGGTGCTTGACTGGTTCGGCAATCTGGTGCGACTGGTTGCCCTGTTGCCGTTTGTGTTGCGTTATCGCTCACAATCTCTGCAACGGATGCGGGGTCAATGGGGTTTGGCGCTGGCGGTTGGTGCCCTCTCGCCGCTGTCCTACATTCTGGTGCTATGGGCGTTGCGCCTGGGGGCACCTTTGAGTGTGGTGGCTCCGGCGCGCGAGATGTCGATGATGGTCGGTGTGATGATGGGCATGGTGATTTTGCGCGAGCAGGTGGGGTTCTGGCGAACCTTGGGTTGTGCCTTGGTTGTGTTTGGCGTGATTGCGCTGTCCAACGTGCATGCGGCTTGATGGATGGTGTGGATAGTACTTGTGCCCGGCGGTTTTGCGTTTGGCTGGTCTGGTATTCAGCGAGGCCTTGGGGCCGAGATTCAGTTGAATTTTGCTGCCGTGGCATCTTGTGCATCTGACATGACGGCGACTTTTCTGTAGAACGGTCAACAAATTCATCTGACCAACTGTGAGCGCAAGCCCCTGACTTTAGTCATGGGGTGGCTCAGTGCAATAAACTTCGGGTTCCCAATATTCATTTTTACTGAATCTGGCTCGAAATTTCGATCATCAGCGGGTTGCTTGCGTATGATGGCGGGAGTTTCAGGTTGGACAAGGTCAATGTATCCATGGCACGTCTGCGCGTAGAGTCTCTGACCAAAGTCTATCCCTCGGTGGTCGC
>CAZBIN010000120.1:0-9189 GCA_964491995.1 uncultured Orrella sp. | reverse complement strand
GATAGGTGGTGCTTCAGCATCGACTTACATAGCAGAAAAATACTGTCGAATCCGCGCCAGATCATCTGACACCAGCAAGGTGAGCATCAGCAGAATGCGGGCCTTGTGTGGACTGAGAACACCGGCCCCAATCAGACCCCACTCAGAGTCTAGTTGCTGATAGTCAGGCATGGCACCGCCAGCCCAGACCCTGCTTGCACGCACGATCACCACCCCGCGCGCACGAAGCGCATCCAGATAATCTTTCAGATATGCAGGCACGTTGCCTGCTCCCGTGCCTGCAAGCACCAGACCTTTGAGCTCACCTGACGTCGCATCAACGTCGGGAATCGACATGGCAGCATGAAGGTAGATCACATCGACCCGGGGCATCTTTGGAATGTCTGAGAATGTTCCAGACATCAACACTGGCCGTTTGATGGACACGAGTGCTCCAGGCGCAACCGGTGACGAATAGCGGACCCATCCAAATGTCACGCATCCGATCCCATCAGCGTTGGGTGCCCGAAAGGCATCAACAGCCATTGTGTGCGATTTCGTCACTTGGCAGGCATCAAATATCCGGTCATTCATGACCACCAGAACTCCGCGACCGGTCGTTTGAGGATCAGTCGCCACTGCAACGGCGTTATAGAGATTGAGAGGTCCATCTGCACTCAGTGCAGTTGCTGGTCGCATCGCTCCGACCAGCACGACGGGCTTGCCTGACCCGACCAACAGACTTAAGAAGTAGGCGGTCTCCTCCATCGTATCCGTGCCATGGGTGATGACGACTGCACTGACTTCAGGGTCTTCCAGTGCCTGACGCACCGCACCAAGGAGCAACCACCAATCGGACCACTCAATATCCGAACTGTCCTTGGACACGACATCTCGTACGCGAATTCTCGCCAGACTCGCCAGCCCAGGCACCGAATCCAGCAATTCAGCACCCGATTTCGCACCGGCCTGATAACTGGTTGAAGTCGCCGATGCCGCCGCTCCGGCAATCGTCCCACCCATCGCAAGCACCTGAACCTGAGGCAAAATCTTTGCGGAAAGAATCATCGTTTACAGTCCATTGACAGTGAAGGCAACCAGCAACTCAAACCTGGCTGGCAAGCTCATGTGTCAGCTCCGCAGCCGGCACCTCCTTGCAACCCGTGGCATTTTGTCCGCACCATAGAGGAGAAAAGTCGTCTTTACCCTGTGCTTCGGCTTTGATGCGCAAAGTCGATGACGCGAAAACCGCGTGCGGGAACGCAGGCGCACATGGGTTGACGGGTCCAAGTTCTGCCACCAGCCGGTTCACAAATCCTCTGGCAGGTCTACCCGTAAAGACGTTGGTCAAAGCGGTATGGCGCTCATGTGCTGTGGCCAGGGCCCTGCGGTGTAGCGGGCTGGTTCGCGCCTCAGGACACAGCAGGTAGGCAGTACCCACTTGCGCCGCCACGGCACCCAACGCCATCACAGACCTGACGCCAGCAGCATCGGCAATCCCACCCGCCGCGATAACAGGCAGCTTGACCACCCTGACAATCTGGGCCACCAGTGCAAGCGTTCCCATCTGGGTGTCAAGATCCTGGGTCAGGAACATGCCCCGATGCCCTCCTGCCTCAAAGCCCTGGGCAATGATGGCATCCACGCCCTTACGCTCCAGCCACTGGGCCTCTTCAACTGTTGTCGCGCTGGACAGGATTCGTGCGCCTGTGCGTCTGACCCGCTGCAGTAACTCATCAGCCGGGAGTCCAAAATGAAAACTAACCACTGCGGGTCTGAAATGCTCAATGAGTTCTGCCATCTTCGCATCAAACGGCAGACGCGAGGCCGCCTTGGGAATCTCGGGTTCGGCCACTTCAAATTCGCGATAGTAAGGCGCAAAGCGCTCTCTCCAGACTTGCGCCTGCAGCGGATCTGGATCACTGGCCGTGTGAGCGAAAAAGTTGACTCCGAACGGCTTGGTGGTACCCGCTCGCATGGACTCCAGCTGACTGGCACACATCTGATGATCTAGCATCGCGCATGCCAGCACGCCAAGCCCACCCGCGTTTGACACCGCCAGTGGCAGGGCACTGTCCTGCACGCCAGCCATTGGTGCCTGGATAATTGGCAGGTCAACACCGCACAAGGCCTGAAAACGTGACGTCATGACGGACTCCTTAATCTGGAAACCGCCCATATTGTGCCATTGCCGCTTACAATCAGGGTCGTTTAGCCGAAATCTCGTGGTCAGGAATGGATACACTGTCCCGTTCAGTCAAGAGCCACACCGCACAGGGATGTGCTCCAGTTGCCCACCCTGAAAACAACCTCGCTGACATAGAAATACCTACATCACGAAGTCGGCGAACCATTTTGAAACGCATCAGCGAGCCCTCGAACCATGCCGGCAGTGCGCCAGTTCTGTGAACCATTCAGTCTTGTGATGATATGTTGACCGCATCTCAGGTCGTACTACTTTTCTCAGCCTCGACCGCAGCTGCGATGGGTTTGCTTTTGGTGATCCTGTCACGTCGATACTCTGTCCACGTCAACGGTTTGCGCGAATGGGGAACTGGATTGCTGATCGTGGGTGGCACGGTCATCATCGCTTTTCTGGTCAGAGGAATCATCGGCAACACTGCCAGTATGGTCCTGGGCAATATTGTGGTCGTGTTCGGTATGATGGTCATCAACCTGGGTGCCCGACGTTTTTTTGAGGACAAGTCACCACACAGCCTCACAACGATAGGACTTTTTCTGGCAGCCTTTATCCTGGCGGCAATCTGGTCAGTAGCGATTCAACCCAGTGCGACACTGCGGATAACGGTTTTCATGCTCGGCGGCTCAATCGTGCTGGCCGACATGTTGGTGGTTTTGTATCGCAATAGAAATTACGGCACGGGAACCGTGATCCTGGGCATCGCATTGATATGCCTGCTCAGTGTGCGCACCGTCAAACTGATTGCAACGCTACTTGGCATCCCCGTCGCAGAGTCGATGTTTGATGCCCCTTCTTCGCAAGTTATTCTGCTGCTGTTGCCCAGTGTGCTGGTGCCAGTCTCGACGCTGGCCTTCATCCTGATGGCACTCGAACATCTGATTCACAAGCTTAATCAGACCATTCGCCATGACGACCTGACAGGCGCTCTGAACAAAACATCGCTGTATGTCGAAATTGAACGAGAGATCGTTCGATCGATACGTTACACCCGCCCAACCAGCGTGCTGATGGTCGATCTGGACAATTTCAAAGCAATCAACGACAACAAGGGACACCTTCAAGGTGATCAGATCCTGAAAGATGTTGTCAAGCAGATTCGCCTCTCGGTCCGGGAAACAGATATGGTCGCGCGTTTTGGGGGGGATGAATTTGCGGTACTGCTCACAGAAACTGACATCGATCAGGCACGGCTGATTGCACAACGCGTTCTGGGGGAGGTACAGACAATCTTACCGCCTTACTGTGGTCTGAGCATCGGTATTTCCTCACTGCGCAGTCTTGGCGAGACAGCTGACAGCCTTCTGCATCGGGCAGACCAGGCACTTTATAAGGCCAAAACATCCGGGAAAAACCAGATGGCGCTGGCCTGATAAATATTTCAGACTGATTTAGTGATATTTTTTTTCTCAAGACTTCAATAACATCTAACTGTCATTTTCGTTTTCTTGGACATTAGGTGGCCTAAATGAAATACCGCAGACTTTCAGCTGTGAGCCTCATGATCGGCGGTGCGCTGATGATTCAGGCAACTTTACCTTCACTGAGTCCAATTCAGGCAGTACATGCCCAGAGTACTCCCAGCGCTGCAACTTTGACCAGCGCGCAACTCCAGTCACTGGTTTCACCAATCGCCCTCTATCCAGACTCCCTTCTGTCACAGGTACTGATGGCATCGACCTATCCCCTTGAGGTCGCTGAAGCTGCAAACTGGTTGACCGATCACAAAGGCCAATCTAGCGAACAACTTCAGGACGCGATGAAACCTGAAACCTGGGACAACAGCGTCAAGTCGCTAGTCATGGTTCCAGATGTGCTGCAGATGATGTCAGGAAAACTATCGTGGACCCAGCCAAAAGATGTCATGAGCGCTGTACAGGTTCTACGAAAAAAAGCTCAGAAAGCGGGAAATCTGCAGTCAGACAACCAGATCAAGGTTTCCACGCAACAATCCTATGTCGTGATTCAACCGAGCAACCCTGAGGTCATCTACGTTCCTCAGTACAACCCGACGATCGTCTACGGAAACTGGGCTTATCCCGCTTATCCGCCGCCACCAGTCTACAACCCTGCCTGGGGACTGATGTCGTTTGGCGTCGGGATGGCAGTGGGTGCGGCGCTCTGGTCGACACCCCACTGGGGAACCGGCTCGATCACCATCAACAACAATTCGTTCAACTCTTTTAACCGCAATGTCAACACCAGCATCAACCGCCAAGCCGAACGATTGAGCAGCAACTCGGACTGGCGCTACAACCCGGCCCACCGCGGCAACGTTCCCTACAACAATCCTGCTCTGTCAAACCGTTACGGCGATATCTCACGCCAGGATGCCATCTCCCGCAATCAGGCACAGAGATATCAGGATCGGGCTGACAACTGGACACGCAACGCAACGCCAGAACAGCAGGCCCGAAGGCAACAAGCGCGTGATCGCGCCAGCCAGGAGTTCAGCCAGCACGACGCGGGCGCCTATGATCGTGCGCGGCAGGCCGAGCGCATAGAGTCAGCGCCCCGACTTGAAGGTGGTGGATTCAGACGACGCTAGTGCCTGGAGGACTTGTTCTGTCTCGCGCAAGACCCATTGGGCAAACAGGACAAGACTCTCACACATCACCTGGCGATGGCAGGGGTAGTGCTGTTTTGTAGCGTACCTGCTTGAGCGCAAATCCAGAGCGGATTTTCTCTATACCTGGGATGGGTGTCAGCTGTTCAAGAATAAATTTTTCCAGAGCACCAATGTTGGCCACAGCAACCCGGATCAGGTAGTCACTGTCTCCAGTCATCAGATAGCACTCCATCACTTCGTCATGTTCACTGATTCTGCGCTCAAAATCTGCCAGTGATTCCTTACCCTGACTTTTAAGACTGATGTTGATAAAAACGTTCAGGTCGAGTCCCAAAGCCTCCGGACTGGCAATGGCAACATACCGGTCAATCACCCCGCGCGCCTCTAGCGCCCGGACCCGAGCCAGACAAGGCGACGGGCTGAGGTGTACCCGTTTGGCCAGCTCAACGTTGGACAAGCTGCCATCTGCCTGAAGTTCCTGCAGAATCCGAAGGTCAATCGCATCAAGTTTCATTTATTTTAAATAATTTCATTTTTAAAGCATTTTATGCTTTAAGAGGGACCTTTTACTACTCAAAATAAAATCAAATTTTGCGCTTCAAATTCTAGAATAGCGAAATACCCCTATCGTCGAGAGCACTTCATGAACGCCCCTATAGACCCACGCATGAGCGCACTGCTGCAAGAGCATATTGATACCGACCCGCAAGAGACCCAGGAGTGGCGAGAGGCATTTCTCTCCCTGCTCGAGCACGCCGGCCCACAGCGCGCACGACAGATACTCGACGAGTTGACACGTGTCGCCCATGCCCGCCATGTTGGCTGGCAGCCAGAGCTTTGCACCCCGTACATCAACACCATCGCGGTCGACGATCAGCCATCGTTCCCGGGCGATCTGGCCATTGAAGAGAGGCTGGCGGCCATCATGCGCTGGAATGCGCTGGCCATGGTGGTAAAGGCCAATAACGCCTATGGTGAGCTCGGTGGCCATATCGCCAGTTACACCAGTGGCGCAGATTTGTTCGAAATGGGGTTCAACCACTTTTATCGTGCGCGAGAAGGTCTTGAAGAGGGTCAGCATCGAGGCGATCTCGTCTTTCTGCAACCGCACAGCGCTCCGGGCGTTTACGCACGCGCCTTTCTCGAAGGTCGTCTGAGCGAGCAGGATCTGGAACATTTTCGTCGTGAAATAACGGCCAGTAAGGACGGCGTACGAGGCCTTTCGAGTTACCCCCACCCCATGTTGATGCCGGATTTCTGGCAGTTCCCGACTGGATCCATGGGCATTGGACCAATCAGTTCGATCTACCATGCCCGTTTCATGCGCTATCTGACCCACCGCAATTTGCTTGACTGCCGGGGTAGAAAGGTCTGGGGCATGTTTGGAGATGGCGAGATGGACGAGCCTGAATCCATGAGCGCACTGACACTGGCCGCACGCGAGAACCTGGACAACCTGGTATGGATCGTCAACTGCAATCTGCAGCGACTCGACGGGCCTGTTCGAGGCAATGGACGAATCATTGATGAACTTGAACGTTTGTTCAAGGGTGCGGGCTGGAACGTCATCAAACTGGTTTGGGGAAGTGACTGGGATGGCCTGTTTGCGCGAGACACCGAAGGTGCCTTGATCAAAGCGTTTGCGCACACGGTGGATGGGCAGATGCAGACCTTTGCTGCCAAAGACGGGCAATACAACCGGGAGCATTTTTTTGGGCAGAACGAAGCGCTCAAGAGACTTGCACAGGGCATGACCGACGAGCAGATTGACCGACTGCGCCGAGGTGGCCACGATCTGGTCAAGATCCACGCGGCGTACGCACTGGCGAGCGCACACCAGGGGCAGCCAACAGTCATCCTCGCCCAGACCAAGAAAGGTTTTGGTATGGGTGCTGCGGGGCAGGGAAAAATGACAACCCACAGTCAGAAGAAGCTTGACGCTAACGACCTGATTGCCTTTCGCAACCATTTCAATCTGCCATTGACAGACGAACAAGCGAGATCGCTGAGCTTTTACCGACCTGAATCGGATACAGCTGAAATGCAGTATCTGCATGCCCGTCGCAAAGCACTCGGTGGCTACCTCCCCGCGAGACAGACCACTTGCGAGCCCGTTGCCTGTCCCTCGATCGAGCGCTATGCAAAGTTTTCCCTTGAGTCTGATGGCAAGGAAATGAGCACCACCATGGCCTTTGTCCGAATGCTTGGCAATCTGCTCAAGGACAGGGCTCTGGGTCCGCGCATTGTGCCAATTGTGGCCGATGAGGCACGCACTTTTGGCATGGCTAATCTGTTCAAACAGGTTGGAATTTACTCAAGCCTTGGACAACGTTACTCACCAGAAGATATTGGATCCGTGCTCAGTTATCGTGAAGCCCATGACGGTCAGATCCTGGAAGAAGGCATTTCAGAGGCCGGTGCGCTTGCGAGCTGGACCGCGGCAGCAACAAGCTATAGTGTGCACGGACTGGCCATGCTGCCTTTCTATATCTACTATTCAATGTTTGGATTTCAGCGAGTAGGAGATCAGATCTGGGCAGCTGCTGACCAACGCACACGCGGATTTCTGATTGGCGCCACATCCGGGCGCACCACACTTGGTGGTGAGGGGCTGCAACACCAGGACGGCACCAGCCACCTGATCGCATCAACAATCCCGAACTGCAAAGCCTACGATCCTGCCTTTGCAGGCGAGCTTGCGATCATTGTCGATCAGGGCATGAAAGAGATGCTGGAACAACAAAGAGACGTGTTCTACTACATCACGACGATGAACGAGAATTACGCTCAACCCAGTATCGACCCCGCCAATCGTCACGGTATCCTGCGTGGCGGCTACCGCTTCAGATCCTACACACCCACACGCAAGAAGAAAGGCTCACAACTCATTACGCTCATGGGGTCGGGTGCAATTCTGAACGAGGTCTTGACCGCAGCACAGCTGCTCACCGATCAAGGTCATGCAGTCGATGTGATCAGTGTGACAAGCTGGACCGAACTCGCACGTGATCAGGACGGTTGGCTCCAGTCATTGCTCGGCAACGAGCAAGGTCCCGTCGTGGCCGCATGCGACTATGTACGCACTCTGCCCGAGTCGATCCGTCAACATATTCCCGCCAATCGCCGATTTGTGACCCTGGGTACAGATGGATTTGGACGAAGCGATACAAGGAGTGCCCTGCGTGAGTTCTTTGGCGTCAGCGCAAAACAGATTGCCGATGCAGCCAGCACTGGTACTTGATGCCTGTGTCCTGATGTCAGGAGTGCTGCGCGCCTTGCTGCTCAAGCTTGCGGATGATGGCTGGTATTCGCCGGTCTGGTCCGACAAGATTGGCAGCGAGTGGCGACGCAACGCTGCGCGCATCTGGTCAGTTGCTACACCCAAGCTTGAGCAGGCATGGAGCGATATGCAAAGCACCTATCCTGGTGCCAATATGTCGACCCCCGCCAATATCCCTGAAAACTGGATCGCCCCGGAACTGCGCTACAGCGACCCAAAAGACTGGCACGTCATTCTCAGTGCCTGTCAGGCGAAGGCGACCTATCCGCTCACCACGGTCTTGACCTGGAATATCAAGGATTTTCAGAAAACAGAACTCAAACGTCTTGGGTTGGGCTTGCTGGATCCGGATCGTCTGCTGGTGCAGTGGTGGCAACAAAACCCGGACCACCTGACCATGCGGATCACTCAAACGATTGACGAACTGATTGCCCAAGGACGACGCCAGCCTGAAACTGTGGAAAGTTTTCTGAAAAGAGAACGTTTGTTTCGATTGGCCAAACTGTATCAATCAAGCATGGTACAGAACCCATTACATCCATCGCACGATATCGGATAGACATAAAAGACAAAAACCAGGCAGATAAAACGAATGAATATCGTCTTACATACCTGGTTAATGATTGCAGCTTAATGATTGCAGCTTAAGGATAACCGCTTAATCACTGCAACTTCCCGCTTTGACGCTATTGCGTATCGACGAGAGCCTGCTCGTCATGAGACAGGTGGCATTGCGCCACCGTCTCACAGGCTTTTGGCAGATTACTCAGAGCCCTCTGGCTTTTTAACCAGTTCAGGGTGCTGTTCTTCAATACCACCGATAGCTTTGACTGACAAGCGCAGACGGCCCTTGTCATCGGCTTCGAGCACTTTCACACGCACCATCTGACCGACCTTCAACACGTCGTTGATGTTAGCGATGCGGTAGTTGGCGATCTCGGAAATGTGCAACAAACCATCCCGGCCTGGCAGAACCTGAACAATTGCACCAAAGTCCAGCAAACGCAGCACACTGCCTTCGTAGACCTGACCCACTTCAACGTCAGCGGTCAACTCGGTGATACGGCGTTGAGCTTCCTGCGCACGATCCAAGTCAGCACTGGAGATGACAATCGTGCCATCGTCAGAAATGTCGATCTGGGCACCCGTTTCTTCGGTCAG
>CAZBIN010000119.1:5218-9209 GCA_964491995.1 uncultured Orrella sp. | reverse complement strand
TGCAACTGGCGCAGCCGCCTTGGCAACCGCAACCGGGGCAGGAGCAGACGCAGCCATCGCGTCGGCTTTGGTCACGCGCCCATCACGACCCGTACCCGTCATACCCTCTGCCGACAAACCTTTCTCGGCCAGAATCTTGCTTGCTGCGGGTGAGGCGATACCGGCTGCCGATGCGCTGGTAGATGCCGCAGCGGCTTGTGGCTGTGGCGCTGTCGGCGCAGCCGCTGGAGCGGCAGCTGCAGCCTTGCCATCGGTATCGATCTTGGCCAGCAACTCTCCAGAGCTCACCGTGCTGCCATCGCCTTTGACGATTTCTGCCAGCACACCCGAGGCTGGGGCTGGAACCTCCAGAACAACTTTATCAGTTTCAACTTCGATCAGGATCTCATCAGCCTGAACAGCCTCACCGGGTTGCTTCTTCCAGGTCAGCAGGGTCGCTTCAGACACCGACTCGGATAACTGGGGAACCACTACATCTTTCATTGCCATGAGAATTCTTCCGTATGTTTGTATTCGTTAGAACGGTTCTATCAACAATTGTTCGTGTCACTTGACCAGCACAAAAGACTTGAACTTTCCAAATGCCTGTTCAATGAGTGCTTTCTGCTGCTCGATATGCTTGGCGAGGTAGCCAACTGCGGGCGACGCAGAAGCGGGTCGACCAGCGTAACCAAGCTTTTGACCCTTGATCATGTTCTCAAACAAATGATGTTCAATATAGAACCAGGATCCCTGATTAGCCGGTTCATCCTGAACCCAGACCACTTCGGCCGCTTTGGGATACTTAGCTAATTCTGACGCGAACGTCTTGTGCGCAAACGGATAAAGCTGCTCCACACGGATGATTGCGACGTTGTTGATCTTGCGCTCATTTCTTGCGTTGACCAGATCGTAGTAGACCTTGCCGGAGCATGCCAGAACTCGCTTGACTGCGTTGGGATTGATGGTCTGATCGCACTCACCAATCACGGGCTTGAATCGCCCCTCGGCAAGTTCGGTCAGTGGTGACCCTGCATCCTTGTTACGCAGTAGAGACTTGGGCGTCATGATGACCAAGGGCTTGCGGAACTGGCGAATCATCTGACGACGCAGCAGATGAAAAATCTGTGACGCAGTGGTTGGCTGGACCACCTGAATGTTGTTATCGGCGCAAAGCTGCAGAAAACGCTCAATTCTGGCTGACGAGTGCTCAGGACCCTGCCCTTCATAGCCGTGCGGCAGCATCATGGTCAGACCTGACTGACGGCCCCACTTGGCCTCACCCGAAACGATGAACTGGTCGATAACGACCTGAGCACCGTTAACGAAGTCACCGAACTGCCCTTCCCAGATTGTCAAAGTCTTGGGGTCGGCACATGAATAGCCATACTCGAACCCGAGCACAGCCTCTTCCGACAGAACGGAGTCGATCACGACAAACGGTGCCTGTTCTTCGGAAACGTTCTGCAGGGGAACATAAACACCGTCATTCCAGCGCTCACGCTTTTGATCGTGGAGCACGGCATGGCGATGAGTAAAAGTACCGCGACCGGAATCCTGACCCGTAATGCGCACACCAAAACCTGATGCAACCAGACTGGCAAACGCCAGATGCTCGCCCATACCCCAGTCGAGATTCATCTCCCCTTGAGCCATTGAACGACGGTCATTGAGCAGTTTCGTGACAAGAGGATGCACGCTGAAACCTTCTGGGACAGTCGTGATGCGCTCGCCGAGACGTTTGAGCTCTGCAATTGGCAGGCCCGTATCAGCCTGATCCGTCCATTTCGCAGACAGATATGGTGTCCAGTCAATTGCGTACTTGCTCTTGTAATTGGTCAGGACCGGCTCGATTGTGCGACGGCCGTCTTCCATGTAGCTACGATAAGCCTTGACCATATCGTCAGGCTCGTTTTCCTGAAGCACACCTTGTGTGACCAGTTTGTCACCATAAAGCTTGCGTGTTCCAGGATGCTGACCAATACGTTTGTACATCAGCGGCTGAGTCAGAGATGGTGTGTCCTGCTCGTTGTGTCCGAGTTTGCGGAAACAAACAATGTCCACCACGACATCCCGACCAAACTCCATACGGAAATCCAGCGCAAGCCCCGTTGCAAAAACAACCGCTTCAGGATCATCGCCATTGACGTGAAATACCGGCGCCTCAATCATCTTCACCACATCGGTGCAGTAGATGGTTGAACGGGTGTCGCGTGGATCAGATGTCGTGAAACCGATCTGGTTGTTGATCACCAGATGGACCGTACCGCCGGTGCCGTAACCACGGGTCATGGCAAGGTTCAGCGTCTCCATGACCACGCCTTGACCTGCAAACGCAGCATCCCCGTGAACGAGCACCGGGAGAACTTGCTTGCCATGTTCATCACCACGTCGCTCCTGGCGAGCTCTGACGCTACCTTCGACGACTGGATTGACGATTTCAAGATGCGACGGGTTGAAAGCCAGCGAAAGATGCACTGGACCGCCACGGGTAGACAAATCACTTGAAAAACCGTTGTGATACTTCACGTCACCGTCAGTCAGGCCTTCTGCGTGCTTGCCCTCAAACTCGGCAAACAAGTCCCCGGGCATCTTGCCCATGACGTTGATCAGCATATTCAGGCGACCCCGGTGGGCCATGCCGACCACGATTTCCTGAACACCGCTCTCACCCGCATGATTCACCAACTCGTCCATACTGGCGATGAAGCTCTCACCACCCTCCAGAGAGAATCGCTTCTGGCCAACGTACTTGGTGTGAAGGAAACGCTCGAGACCTTCAGCTTCAGTCAACTGCTGCAGGATGTTTCGTTTGGCTTGCTCACCGAGCACGGGGGTACTGCGCACCGACTCAAGACGTTGCTGAATCCAGCGTTTGACATTCGGATCCGAGCAATGCATGAATTCCGCACCAACTGTTCCGCAGTATGTCTGTCGCAACGCGTCAACAATCTGACGCAGTGTCATGGTGCTATCTTTAGTGAAATACGTGTTGGTCGCAGAAAACTCCTGATCCATATCGACTTCGGTCAGACCATAGAACGCCGGATCCAGCTCAGGAATATTGTCACGTTCCTGTCGTTTAAGAGGATCCAGATCCGCCCAGCGTGAGCCGAGAGAACGGTACGCAGCAATCAACGACTGGATATGCAACTGCTTGGATGCAACAGTCAGATCAACGTTTTGCGATGTCTGTGCAGTATTGCCTTGACGCGCGCGCTGAGCAAAAGCCTCAACGATCGGAGCATGACGCTGATCGCGCGTCTGAAGCTGACCATCTGTTGCCGGCAAGTGCTGCAACTGATCAAAATAATTCCTCCAGTTGTCTGGTACCGAGGAAGGGTTGTCGAGGTAGGACTCGTAGAGCTCCTCAACGTACGGCGCATTGCCGCCAAACAAATAGGAGTTTTGAAGGGAATCGATATGCGAGGACATTGTTGACGCTTCACCTAACCGGGTGCTTCACCCGAAACGATGCAGGAAACCTTCCGCTTTCTCGGCCAAACCGGTCTGCGGATAGCGGGGGGCAGAAGGCAGTGAAATAGCCTATTAAGCCATTGATGAAGTTTAACGCAAGGACGCATCAAAATATCACCGACTTACCGCATATTTTCCAATCTGACGCCGTTTTCCATGCTGCAACGCAAAACAAAAAGCTCGCACACACCACATATACGTGGGTACCATTAGCGGCTGACGCACACATCACTCGTGTGCCAGCAAGTCTTAAGAAGAAGGTATAAACATCATGAGCCAGGATTTCAATCAACTCGCGCTGGAGTACCACGCGCAACCCCGCCCGGGAAAGATCTCGGTCACACCCACAAAGCCCTTATCAAACCAGTTTGACCTTTCGCTGGCCTACTCGCCTGGCGTAGCCGCTGCATGCATGGCCATTCACGAAGACCAGGAGCGTGCAGCGCTATACACTTCGAGGTCCAATCTTGTTGGTGTCATCACCAACGGCACCGCAGTGTTGGGATTAGGCAACATTGGGCCGCTTGCCGCTAAG
>CAZBIN010000119.1:0-5208 GCA_964491995.1 uncultured Orrella sp. | reverse complement strand
GTGATGGAAGGCAAGGCCTGCCTCTTCAAGAAATTTGCCGGAATTGATGTATTTGATATCGAGCTGGCCGAGACAGACCCCGACAAGCTCGTTGATATCATCGCCGCGCTGGAACCAACGCTCGGAGGCGTCAACCTCGAGGACATCAAGGCGCCGGAGTGCTTCTACATCGAGCGAAAGCTGCGCGACCGGATGAAGATACCGGTATTTCACGATGATCAGCATGGCACAGCCATCATTTCTTCAGCAGCGCTGCTCAATGGAATGAAGCTCGTCAACAAGTCGCTCGATAGCATCAAACTGGTTGTCTCTGGCGCAGGAGCGGCTGCGATTGCGTGCCTGGACCTGTTTGTCCATCTGGGCGTGCGTCGCCAAAACATTTTTGTATGCGACTCGCGCGGCGTCATATGGGAAGGGCGCGAGCCCAATATGGAAGCCAACAAGGCTCGCTATGCCCAGAACACAGACAAGCGCACCCTGGCTGAGGTCATGATTGACGCGGATGTGTTTCTCGGTTGTTCAACCAAAGATGTCCTGACCGGCGAGATGGTCAAGACCATGGCCAGAGACCCTCTGATTTTGGCGCTTGCCAATCCGGACCCCGAGATAAAGCCGGATCTTGCACGTGCCGCCCGACCTGACTGCATCATTGCCACCGGTCGATCCGACTATCCCAACCAAGTCAACAACGTCCTGTGCTTTCCGTTCATCTTCAGAGGCGCTCTTGATGCAGGTGCAACCCGTATCACAGAAGAAATGAAGCTTGCTGCGGTCAAGGCCATTGCAGAGCTTGCGCAGTCAGAACAAAGCGACGAAGTGGCCCAGGCTTATCAAGGCCAGGAACTCAACTTTGGACCTGAATACATCATCCCAAAACCGTTTGACCCGCGTCTGATCGTCAAAATTGCACCTGCAGTTGCAAAAGCAGCGCAAGAGTCTGGCGTTGCGTTGCGCCCCATCATGGATATGCAAGCTTACGAACAGAAGCTGCTCGAATATGTGTATCACTCAGGCCAGCTGATGCGCCCCCTGTTTCATCAGGCACGCCAGGATCCAAAGCGGATTATCTACACGGACGGCGAAGAGGAGCGCGTACTTCGTGCGGTGCAGACCATCATTGATGAAAAGATCGCCATCCCGATCCTTATCGGACGACCTGCCGTCATTCAGATGCGCATCGAAAAAATGTCGCTCAGGCTTGTACCAGGCCGAGACATTGAGGTCATTGATCCAGAGAACGACCCACGGTTCAACGAGATCTGGAGTGCTTACTATCAACTGCGTGCACGCAATGGCGTGACACCGGCGATCGCGAAAGCGATGGTTCGAAAGCACAATACGTTGATCGGTGCCTTGCTGGTCCAGCGCGGCGATGCCGATGCCATGTTGTGCGGTGTAGGAAGTCGCTTCGACAACCAGCTCAAGTACATTGACGAGGTCATAGGTCTGAAACCCGGGGCATCCACTTACGCAGCAATGAATGTTCTGATGCTGCCCGAGCAGACACTATTCATCTGCGACACCCATGTCAATGAAAATCCGGATGCGGAACAGATTGCCGATATGACAATCCTTGCAGCCGAGGAGCTTCAACGATTTGGCATCATCCCCAAGGTCGCGTTGATCTCTCACTCGAATTTCGGTAGCCGTGCGACTGAGTCTGCGAACAAAATGTCACGGGCCAGACAAATCGTCTCGTCCCGAGCCCCAGACATCGAGATCGATGGAGAGATGCAGGCTGACTCAGCTCTGTCAGAAAAGATCCGTCGCTCGAACTACCCAGACTCAACGCTCACCGGTTCTGCCAACCTGTTGATTACTCCCAACCTCGATACCGGCAACGTAACCTACAACCTTCTGAAAATGACCGGTAGCAACGGTGTCGCAATCGGTCCGATCCTGCTTGGTGCGGCACGGCCTGTACACATCCTGACCAACAGTTCGACGGTACGGCGGATCATCAACATGACAGCACTGGCGGTGGTTCAGTCTCAAATGGAGCAACGAGAAAATAGCGCCTGATCTGCGGATTTTTTGCAACGGCCTGGGTTGATTTGCCACGGGTGGCGAGATCTGCTCAGGTCGTGTCCCTCACGATCTCTCAGATTCTCGATGCAATCCAGGACGTACGACGGTCGCACCGCAATAGATGGAAGAGCCTCATGGGAATTGGCAAGGGGCTACGCATGCCTGCCGGCATGCAGGCGTTTCGTGCCTTCGATCGGCACTTTTGGTTAGCCAGTCTGGGAGTTCACAGTTAGAAGTTCACACATAAAAAACGCCAGTCATCTTCACAGACACTGGCGCTTTTACTAATGTCTTGTTGCGGTGCCCGTCCTGCTGGAGACAGGTACCGCAACTGGATCTGACTTATTTCATGCTGCGTGTTGCCGGACCATTGAACAACTGACGTGGACGTCCAATCTTGTATTCGGGATCGGACAGCATTTCATTCCACTGGGCAATCCAGCCAACCGTGCGGGCCAGCGCAAAAATAGCAGTGAAAAGAGACGTCGGAATACCAATAGCACGCTGAACGATACCCGAATAGAAATCAACGTTCGGATACAGTTTGCGCTCAACAAAGTAAGGATCTGACAAGGCAATACGCTCGAGCTCCATGGCGAGCTTGAACAGCGGATCATTCTCAAGCCCGAGCGAAGCAAGCACTTCCTTGCAGGTCTGCTGCATCAGCTTTGCGCGCGGATCGTAGTTCTTGTAAACCCGGTGACCAAATCCCATCAGTCGAACGCCTGAGTTCTTGTCTTTGACCTTCTCCATGAACTCACCGACTTTGGCAACGCCACCCTCGGCCTGGATCTGCTCGAGCATATTCAGACATGCTTCGTTCGCACCACCGTGCGCAGGACCCCAGAGACACGCCACACCTGCCGCAATTGCTGCAAATGGATTGGTTCCCGAAGATCCGCAAAGACGCACAGTCGAGGTTGAAGCGTTCTGTTCGTGATCTGCGTGCAGAATAAAAATCCGGTCCAGAGCACGCTCAACCACAGGGTTCACAACATATTCGTCGCAAGGTGTTGCAAACATCATGCGCAAGAAATTGCCGGTGTAGCTCAAGTCATTGCGCGGATAGATGTAAGGCTGACCGACTGAATACTTGTAAGCCATCGCCACCAGCGTTGGCATCTTGGCGATCAAACGGATTGCCGAAATGTGGCGGTGGCGGGGATTGGTGATATCAGTGGAATCATGATAGAACGCAGAAAGACCACCAACCAATCCCGTTAGAACGGCCATCGGATGGGCATCACGGCGGAATCCGCGCAGAAAGAAATGCATCTGCTCGTTGACCATGGTGTGATGCGTCACTTGCTGGTCAAAATCGGCTTTCTGCGTACCATCCGGCAGTTCCCCGTTGAGGATCAGATAGCAGATGTCCATGAAGTCGCAATTGACTGCCAGCTCCTCGATCGGATAACCGCGATACAGCAACTCGCCTTTGTCACCGTCAATGTACGTAATGCCCGACTGGCAAGACGCAGTTGCCATAAATCCAGGGTCATACGTGAACAGCCCGGTCTGAGCATAGAGCTTGCGAATATCAATGACGTCCGGCCCCATCGACCCCGAATAGACGGGCAGTTCGATAGATGGCTCGCCATTCGAAAAAGATAGTGTTGCTTTGTTATCAGACAATTTCATCAGCAATTTCCTCGTGTGTTACGAAAGATTCAGGCGACTCGCAAACGCGACAGCACGCTCTGAACCTCAGGACAATCCAGTGCATCGGAGGGCTCCGAGCGACCAAGCAGTAAATCAAGAAGGTCGTTATCACCCAGCTCGAACAGAACCATTAGACCGTAGACATCGGCGTCAGTCAGATCCTGCTCATGAGCGTCAAGAAATCGGGTGATGAGGAGATCGTTCTCCAGCAGACCGCGGCGTGCTCTCCAGCGCAAACGCGCTCTATCACCAGAATTGAGATTCCCCATCGCCTTGACCACCTTTAACTATACTGCACGGCGAACAAGCATTTCTTTGATCTTGCCGATTGCCTTGCTTGGATTAAGCCCTTTGGGACAAACATCAACGCAGTTCATGATGGTGTGACATCTGAAGAGCCGATACGGATCTTCAAGATTATCAAGACGCTCTGCAGTCGCTTCATCACGGCTGTCCGCGATGAAGCGGTAAGCCTGCAAAAGACCTGCTGGGCCCACAAATTTGTCAGGGTTCCACCAGAAAGACGGGCAGGATGTCGAGCAACAAGCACACAGAATGCACTCATACAGGCCATCAAGCTCCTCACGGGCTTCCGGTGTCTGCAGACGCTCTTTTTCAGGAGGAGGCGTGTCATTGATCAGATAAGGCTTGATCGACTGATACTGATTGAAAAACTGCGTCATATCGACGATCAGATCACGAATCACTGGCAGACCTGGCAAGGGACGCAACACGATAGGCTCTTTGAGCTCACGCAGGTTGGTCGTACATGCCAGACCGTTCTTGCCGTTGATATTCATGGCATCCGATCCGCACACACCCTCGCGACAGGATCGGCGCAGCGCCAGACTGTCATCGACATCGTTCTTGATGCGGATCAACGCATCAAGAAGCATTTTGTCGGTGGGCTGCAGCTCAACCTCAAGCTTCTGCATGTATGGACGCTCGTCCTTATCGGGATCGTAGCGATAGATTTCGAACTTAACAATACGCTTTGCACTCATGATTTTGTCCCTGAGTCAGATCAGAAGGTACGGGATTTTGGCGGGAAGCTGTCCACAGTCAGTGGCTTCAACTGCACCGGCTTGTAGTCAAGCCTGTTGCCCTCCGAAAACCACAGCGTATGGCGCATCCACTCCTCGTCATTGCGCTCCGGGAAGTCATCAAGCGCATGTGCACCACGACTTTCCTTGCGAGCGGCCGCGGAATGAATAGTCGCTTTGGCGACTTCGATCATGTTTTCAAGCTCAAGTGCCTCGACCCTGGCGGTGTTAAACACCTTGGATTTGTCCTTGAAGGCGACCTGATCAACCTGCGTGGCCAGATCGTCGATCAGCTCACATCCCTCATTGAGCATGTCCAGCGTGCGGAACACGCCACAATGCTTCTGCATCGTCTGGCGGATGGCGTTACCGACATCCTGCGTGCGCTCACCACTTGTGCGGGTCTCCAGACGGTTGACGCGATCAAGTGACGCCTCGAGCGACGCTTCTGGAACCGGTGCATGCGAATGCTGCCGCT
>CAZBIN010000118.1:0-9272 GCA_964491995.1 uncultured Orrella sp. | reverse complement strand
CGGCGTGCCTTGTGGAAAAAGTTATGACGCGGCCGACATTGCCAGCGACCCTCACTATCGCGCCCGCGACATGATCCTTAAAACAGAATTGCCCGACGGCTCTGCTATCGAGGTTCCCGGGATCGTGCCAAAACTCTCCCGCACGCCAGGTGATGTCCGCCGTCAGGCGCCCAAACTCGGTGAGCACACGCAGGAAATACTTGAACAACTCGGTATTGATGCCGCAACCAGAAAAGACTGGCAATCTCGCGGCATCATCTGAAACACGCTGGAAACTGTCAGGTTGACATGAAAAGCATTTGCGAGTGACCGACAGAAGCCGCGACAAGCATCACCGAAAATAGCACCAGAACACTCCATTCATCCTCAGGAAGTCACCCATTTTATGAACAAGCAAAGAATTTTTCTGCATGATGTTGCGCCTCGTGATGGATTCCAGAACGAAAAAGTGTTTATCGAAACAGATGACAAGATTTCTATTATCAATGCACTTAGCGACTGCGGATTCGCAAAGATCGAGGCAACATCCTTCACCTCACCCAAGGCGATTCCAGCCCTCCGTGATGCAGAGGAAGTGATGCATCGCATCGATCGCAAGCCCGGTGTCGAGTACACCGTCCTGATCCCGAATGTCCGCGGTGCAGAACGGGCACTGACTTGCGGTATCGATGAAGCCAACCTGGTCATGTCGGTCAGTGAAACCCACAACCGGGCCAACCTACGCATGACCCGAGAGAAGTCGGCAACGCAACTTGGACAGATCATCGAGGCTATCAAAGGGGCGCCGGTTGCGGTCAACGTATCACTCTCCACCGTGTTTGGCTGCCCCATGGAAGGTGATATCAAACCATCGGAAGTCTTTGGCCTGGTTGAACGCTTTGCGGGTCAGGGCATCACGCGCATGACACTATGTGACACCACGGGCATGGCCTACCCGAGTCAGGTGCGTGACATCTGCAAACAAGCCATCGCCCAGTTCCCGCAGATTACGTTCACTTTGCACTTCCACAACACCCGTGGACTGGCCCAGGCCAACGTGCTGGCAGCAATTGATGCGGGCATCGACAGGTTTGACGCTTCACTGGGCGGGCTTGGCGGTTGTCCCTACGCCCCGGGTGCCAGTGGCAACGCTTGCACCGAAGAGGTCGTGCACATGCTTGAACTCGAAGGATTTGACACGGGCATTGATCTGGACAAGCTGCTAGCTGTTTCCGCCCGCCTGCCAGCACTGGTACAACATGACATTCCGAGCCAGATCCTCAAGGCAGGTCATCGCCTCAAGACCCACCCGGTTCCGGCAGGCCTGGAAGATATTGCCTGACCGGCAAGTCATAATCGCCACGATCTGCTAAGATTGTCATAGGTTTTCACGCGCTGACCTGGACGGTGAATCTGAACAGGTGATATGTCAGGAAAACACAAAGGCACCCGGAGAAGAGCGACCTTAACTGACATCCGGGGCGGGGTATTCGTCTCCAGCACATCCCGTCTGGATCGTCGCTACACGCCTGAATGTTGCTTGAGACAATGCCTCGCGTGACGGGGACTGAGCGAGAGCCGCACGCCGCACAGCAAGACATGGCAAGCCTGGGTGCGGGTTCGATGCACTTGTCAGCGGCACGCAAACCAGAACACTGATCGCGAATCAGACCATAGCATCAACAGCCCCCCGTAATCACGAAACCCGCCCACCATCAAGTACCTACAGTCAATGTCCTGCCATCATGCCTGAGCCCAGTCCCATGTCCGCACGCCCTTGCAGTCCCAGGGTTATTCGATCAGTGCCCGTCGGTGCAGTGCTTTGCACAACGCTGACTCTTGGCGGCTGCTCGATGGCTCAGGCCCCTGCATTTTTCATGTTTGGCTCTTACTTCCCGAGCTGGCTCATCGGCACCGCTGTCGGCATCGTTCTCATGATTCCTCTGCGTTGGCTATTGATCAGGAGCGGAATTGATGACGCACTGCCCCTGCGCCTGCTTTTTTATGTCAGCCTGGTGCTGATCATTGCCATGATGTTTTCTTATACTTTTTCTGCGCAATGAGACTATATGTCTGAGTCAAAACTAAGCAGCCAAGACCAACTCGAGCCAGAACCGCGCCACCGGTGGCTTGCCGGCCTGCTGGCAACCGTGGTGTTCGCCACTGCCATCATTATGGGCTGGCGCTACTTTGAGTACTACAGCAACAATCAGGTGTCCGAAGATGCCATCATTCAGGCCAGCGTCGTCAACATTGGCGCGCTGGTTCCCGGGCGACTCGAGACGCTGGCAGTTTCAGACGGGCAAAGAGTCCGGCAAGGCGATCTACTCATGCGCATTGAGCCCATCACCTATGAGCTGCGTGTCAATCAGGCGCGCGCGCAACTGGCCATGGCACAAGCTGCATATAACGACAGGCTGCATCAGATCGAAGCAGAATCAGCCAACCTTAAAATCGCCCAGGAGCAAGTCAGGCGCGCACAAGCCAATCTTGAACTTGCTCAGACCACACTCACCAGACTGGAATCCCTGGCGCCGAAGGGTTACGTCACTGCACAACAGGTCGACACAGCAAGAACGGCATACCACGATGCCCAGATCAGTCTGCAACAAGCCAACTCCCAGGCACGTGCAGCGAGCGCATTGATCGGACGCACCGACGCCGCGCGTGCCGCGGTTGATGTTGCCCTGGCCACGCTCGCAATTGCTGAAAAAGCGCTGGCTGACACGCTCGTTCACGCGCCCCACGATGGATTGATAGTCGGGCTCAACGTATCGAAAGGCGAGCTACTTGCCCCGGAACAGGCGCTATTCACTTTGATCAATACTGAGGCATGGTACGCCACAGCGCTCTTCAGAGAGACTGAGTTGCCATCAATCCGTGTTGGTGATTGCGCCACGGTATATACAATGGCTGCACCCAGAACAGCTATGACTGGCAGGGTTGAAAGTCTTGGCTGGGGAGTCATCTCGGAAGATCTGCTGCGCCTTCCCCGCAGCCTTCCGCTCGTCCAGAAATCATTGAACTGGGTCCGGGTTGCGCAACGATTTCCGGTTCGCATTCTTATTATGGATCCGGTCACGGACCTGATGCGCATGGGTGCATCAGCCAGTGTTGTGATCCGTGACCGCTCCGCGTGCTGAGCCGCACCGGCTGACAGGATGTCAGACGACATGAGCGGGCCCCAGAGCAGATTTTCATACTCGCAGACACCTTGCAATGCGTCTGAACACACCAGACTCCCAGGCTAGCGCCAGGACAACCACCATGCAGAAGGAATTCTGGCAGTCCATTCTCGCGGAATTAAAGCCATTCGATGGTCGCATGGCGATGACCTGGCGCACGGCGCTGGTCTGCAGCCTGACGGCCGGGGTGTTTATGACCTACGAAGTGCCGCTGGTGGCGATTGGCTGCTACCTCATCATGTTCCTTGCGAAGCCCAGTGCCCAGGAAAATATTGCGGTGGCGATTGCCATCTCTCTGCTCGTTTCGTTCGTGGTGCTGCTGCTGCTCGCACTGACCCGCCTGGCCATCGAGATCCCCATGTGGCGAATGATAATCATCGCCCTGGGTTCCTATCTTTTTCTGTTTATTGGTGCAGCGAGCTTGCTGGGACCCGGCGGCAACATTATCGCCCTGGTCATCGGGTTTGTAATGACACTGCTGCCCTACGCCCCCATCGGAGAGCTAGCCACCCGAGGTATCCTTTTTGCGTGGCTGATGGTTCTGATCCCGATGGGCATCGTCGTGGTGTTTCATGGCCTGGCAGGTCAATCTGCGCACGCGCAAATCCAGAGGCTGCTGGCCAAACGCTGCGAACGGATTGCACAGGCTCTCTCAGAGCACAACGGAAGTTCCAGTCGTGACGATAGCGCAGACCCAACAAGTCAGGCGATCCTGGAATCCCTGCGCACGGGGCAAGGCCTACTGCGTCACCTGCTCAAACTGATTCGGCTTTTTCATCTGGCACCCCGTGCTCAGTCAGTTGCCATGGAGCATGCCATCGAGACAACCCACGACATCTTGACTATCCTCCAGGACGGGCAGGTAGGCAAGGTGCTTGCGACCGATTGCCCTGACCTCTGCGCAGCGCTGTCGGATCGCTGCGTTCAACTTGCAAGAATGCTTGAACGAAAGGATCTGATCAAAGCAGTCAGGTTGACGAGAGAGCAGCCAGTTCTGGCAAGCGCATCTTCCAGTAGCCAACGTCAACACGGCCGCGCTGCCTGTTTTGAAAAGTTTCTGGTGCAACGCATCAATCAAATGTTTGACAGCCCGGACTGTGTGCCACAGGCCATACCGGACGGATCTTCGCTCGTTTCGGATTCGGGCACATCACCGTTGATTGCCACACCCAAGCCGGGATTTTTCAAGGCGGACGCGTGGACCAATCCTGAGTACTCCCGGTTTGCCATCAAGACCACCGCAGCCGCAATACTTTGCTACATCATTTACACCAGCATCCAATGGCAGGGCATCCATACTGCGATGGTGACCTGCTACGTCGCTGCGCTGGGCAGTACCGGTGAGACCGTGCACAAACTGGCCTTACGCATCACAGGCTGCCTGATGGGGGCTGCGATGGGAATCGCCGCACTGGTCTTTCTCATGCCACTCATGACATCACTCAGTCAGCTGATGCTGCTGGTATTTGCGGGTGTCTTCGTCGCAGCCTGGATCTCAAGTGGGTCGGAGCGAATTTCATATGCTGGGATACAAGTGGGTCTGGCATTTTTGATGACAGTCCTGCAGGACTTCCGGCCGGACGTTCAGTTGTCTGTTGCCACTGATCGAATCTACGGCATCTTGCTAGGCAACGCTGTGCTGTTTGTCATGTTTACACGCCTATGGCCGGTTTCAGTTCTCGAGGTCGTCAGACGCCAGCTTAATCAAAGTGCGAGCGATTTGCGGCGACTTGCATGGATGTTGAACGAAGGCATTTCAAAAGACCTGCAATACCGGCAAGACCTGCAAAGTTCACAACGAATGCTGAACGATTTCTGCCTGAGAACCGTGAGCCAGGCGCGGGAGTCTTTGCTGTACAGTCGATTTGAACCTCACCCCATTCGTGCACAAACAGCGTGTGCACACTCAATCCGGAAACAACTTGATGAGATCGAAACAATCGCCCTGCGGCTGGGTCGAATTCGTGTCTTTGCCGCAGGCGCCCCTGGGATGCCCAGCGATGTCAGCGAGCAGCTTAAAGACGCTGCCCGGCAAGAGTTGAGGCAGATCAGTGGGCAGCTTGCTGCACTGGGTGAACGGGCCGACGCATCCAATGATTTATTGAGTGCGACCCTGAGATTCAAATCACAATCAAAAGGATCGGCATGAGGCCAGCGCTACCATTGATCGCCAGCACGTGGCCTACACCGTCCTCTCATGGCGCACAAAGCCTTGACACAACCCTGACCGCGACTCGAAATCAAGGCTCTCGACACCTTTCGCGCACAGAACACAAGAACTCTGCCAGATTTTTTTCCGGCCAATCACCCCGCACGACCTACGTGAAATTTGAAAGATACAGGACAGATCAAACTGTTTGCCGGATGCCGTTTCTGGCTCAACACGACTCGCCAGAACGTTTTATCGATCGGCTAGCCAATGTTGTGCATCGAACCATGGGACGAGTGACTCTGACGGTATGCCTGGCACTGCTGCTCGGTGGCTGTGCCACCGAAGCCATCGATCTGGCACCGGCCGCTGCAGACCAACCCTGGCAGGACCCTCAGAGGACAAACGGC
The DNA here is from genome assembly GCA_964491995.1 of uncultured Orrella sp. Classification (GTDB taxonomy): domain Bacteria; phylum Pseudomonadota; class Gammaproteobacteria; order Burkholderiales; family Burkholderiaceae_B; genus Algicoccus. Next base: position 3,549 of record CAZBIN010000118.1, on the reverse strand, counting down.
GCAAATCTGACTCGCGTATTCACCGTGGCAAGCTTGCCAGATATCACCGAGCCTGCCAGTTCGGTGATGCCCGACCCAAAGCGTACTTACGGACTGGTCGAACTGATCGATCTGGCGCAGCAGAGCAACCCAAAAACCCGAATGGCCTGGAATCATGCCAGAGAAGCTGCCTTGGCGGTCGGCATGGTTGAGGCAACGTTTCTTCCGGTGATTTCTGCCAACGCGGTGGGCGGATACCAGCGCACATCGCTTCAATCACCGCTTGTCATTGGGCCGCGCCAGTTTGACACCAATTTAAGCGGCATCGTGCCGGCACTTGCTCTTGGCTGGCTAATCGTGGATTTCGGGCAACGACAGGCACTACTGGAAGCATCCCGACAGCTCTCCCGGGCAGCCAACATTCTGTTCAATGCCGAGCATCAGAGAGTCATCTGGAGCGTCACGACTCGCTTCTACGAATACAACCTTGTGCGTGAACGAGTCACGCTCGTACAAGAAGCACAAACCAACCGGGAGCGCATCCTGCAGGCTGCGCGCGCCCGCCAGAAAGCAGGCATCGGGACAACCGTGGAAACCGCACTGGCCGAGCAGGCCGTCATGCAAGCCAGACTGCAGGTCGTGACCTCCGAGGCTGCGACGCGAAACGCTTATCTCAATCTGCTAGCCGCCGTCGGTCTCTCTCCAATGACGCAAGTGAAGATCGCAGCGCCCTCCAGGCAAAAATCGGTCAACGCCCTGCAGAGGAACCTCAAGCTGACAGAACAGGCTATTCGAGAGGCGCTATCGATCCGACCCGATATCGCTGCGAGCTACGCGGCCATGAAGGCAGCTCAGGCCAGCATCAAAGCGGTTGAGGCAGACTTTTTACCAAAGGTCTATCTCGGCGGCATCTTGACGACCAGCGACACGAGTTTCAATTTACAAGGTCTGCCGGCATTGAGCCAGCAAGCAAACTCATCAGGCATCCTGATCGGCATCACCTTGCCTTTGTATGATGGTGGGCTGAGAAACGCGCGACTGATGGGCGCGCAGATTCGCAGTGACCAGGCATCGCAGAACTTTGAGCAGTTGCAACGTGACGCTGTCCGTGAGATTGTGCTCGCTGAGACTGTCTTACGTTCCTCCCAGGAAAGTGACGTCACGGCAAGGGAGCTGGTCCGGACTGCCCGGATTGCTTATGACAGTGCGCTGGACGCGTACCGTGCCGGGCTGGCGACCATCACCATGGTGACAGAAGCAGCAAACGGGTTGCTGGATGCACGGCGAGCCCTGCTGGATGCGCAGGTCGCCTCAGAGGTCGCTACAGCAAACCTGGCCTTTGCCATGGGAGAAATGACTTCATCGAATGCCGCGGTTTCTGCACAGGCTGGCAAACCACTCGGCACCCTGAGCCGTCCCGCCAGCCCTGTTTCTCTGACCTCAACGAGGAATTGACTGACAGTTTTCCACTGCAGGCGAGTTCTCTGAAAACCCACACGAGTCACGGCTGCCTCAGGCGTTGCAGGGCACGCGTGACCATAGACGCGTGCACAAAGCGCAACTGCCGTTGCAGTCAAAAGCCTTTGACTCTGACCTATAACACCCGTGGTACAAGACAGCAAAGGCCTTGGCGCAAGAAGCATTCTCTCAAATAAAACGGGGTCGCTCACCCGATGGATGGGAACCCCGATTTTTGTGGGCCGTGTTGACTTACGCCATTAATTTTTTGACCTCGTCTAACCTCTTCTTGTCGCTCCGGACTTCGGAGTGGTCTGCGCTCAGAGCATCGAATACTTTAGACTACAAGAACATCAATCTGTCCCAGACCATCAAACTTTCCGATCATACGATCACCCTTGACCACGGCACCAACGCCCTCAGGCGTGCCCGTGAAGATCAGATCACCCGGTTGAAGTTCAAACAGCCCTGACAGATAAGAGATGCTTTCTGGAATGCTCCAGATCAACTTGTCCAGATCACTGTTCTGCTTGACCTGACCATTGACCTCCAGCGAAATTGAGCCCTTTTCTAGAATACCGGTTTTGCTCACGGGGTGAACCGGCCCAATCGGACCCGCCTGATCAAACGCTTTGCCAACCTCCCAGGGACGTCCCAGTTTCTTGGCTTCGCCTTGCAGATCGCGACGAGTCATGTCCAGACCTAGCGCATAACCAAAGATGCACTCATTGGCTTTTTCAACAGGAATGTCGCGCCCCCCTTTGCCCAGCGCCACAACCAGTTCCATTTCAAAGTGGAGGTTTTGAGTCTTTGATGGGTAAGACATCCTGCCTTGCGTGTTATCAGCAATCACAAGCAGCGCGTCCGCTGGTTTACTGAAGAAAAATGGATCTTCACGACCGGTAAAGCCCATTTCCTTGGCATGCTCTACATAGTTACGCCCGACACAATAGACACGGCGAACAGGGAATTTGCTAGCGCTTCCCATCACTGGCAAACCAACAACCGCTGGAGGTGCAAACACGTACTCTGACATCGAGGATTCCTTTCGAATAAATGACCTGGATCGTTAAAGGACCGAGCGCGCTCGGCAAGGGCCCGCCGGTTTGATTCAAACGTCAAGTCAGACTGACGCTTGCCCTACCGAAGTCAAGCACTCAACAGATAATAGACCTGGCTGGTGCCATTCACCCGAATTCTATCTTAACGACCCTGCACTCGAAGCCATTTTCTGAAAGGGCAACATTGACAAAAACAATCAGGTGACTCTCACCCCCAGCACAAGTCGTGACTGCTCCTCACTCGCTCAAGGCGTAGGCTCCTGTCGCATCGTGCACTTCGCGCCCTGTCAATGGAGGGTTGAACACACAAACCATCCTCATATGGGTTCCACGATTTGCACGCAGGAAATGACGGTCATGATTGTTCAACACATAGATCGTGCCTGGGCGAATCGGGTAAACCTTACCGCTGGCGACTTCTTCAATCTCGCCCTCACCTTCAATGCAGTATACGGTCTCGAAATGGTTTCGATACTCCATCTCCAGTTCGGCACCTGGCTTGATGACCGTATCATTGACCGAATAACCCACGCCTGCGTCTTTAAAGATCAGGCGACGGCTGTTCCAGCCTTCAGTATCTACGTCATCCTTGGTTCCAATGACATCGTCGAGATGTTTGACTATCATTTTCTGTATCCCTTTACATTGATTTCTTTAAGTCTGAGGATTCTGTCAGGGCTGTCGACTCAATTCACACCAGCCCCAGTCTGACCTGTCATTCCGTTTCGGTGACAACTTTTTCGAGTACCGCGGCAGTACTTTGAGCAATAATTTCGAGTCCTTTTTGCAAGTCAGCATCATCAATTGTCAGACTGGGCAGCAACTTCAAAACCTGATCCTCAATACCAGCCGTTTCGATAATCATCCCGCGCTCAAAACAAGCCTGAGAGATCCTGGCAGCAAGCGCTCTGTCGGCAAACTCTACACCCCAGATCAATCCTCGGCCGCGAATACTGGCCTTGATGTCAAGGTCCTGAACCATCTGCTCTAGGCTCTCCTGGACCATCACACCCTTACGGCGAACATCATTTTCAAGTACTTTGTCCTGCCA
>CAZBIN010000117.1:3888-9368 GCA_964491995.1 uncultured Orrella sp. | reverse complement strand
CGTCAGACGCCTGTTTACGAGCAGCGGCTTGACTGGGAATGCAAGACCATCATCCAGATGGGGTTTTCTGGCTACTTTCTGATCGTGCAGGATTTCATTAACTGGGGCAAAGGAAACGGCGTGCCAGTCGGTCCAGGGCGTGGCTCCGGAGCAGGATCCCTGGTGGCATACTCTCTGGGCATTACCGATCTCGATCCCATTCGCTACGACTTGCTGTTTGAGCGGTTTTTGAATCCGGAGCGGGTGTCGATGCCCGACTTCGATATTGACTTTTGTCAGGACAATCGCGAACGCGTTATCGAATACGTCAAACAGAAGTACGGTCGCGAAGCGGTCAGCCAGATCGCCACCTTCGGAACGCTGGGTGCAAAAGCCGTGGTGCGCGATGCAGGGCGGGTCCTGGATATGCCGTACATGCTGTGTGATGGACTGTCAAAGCTGATTCCGTTTAACCCGGCAGACCCGTGGTCGCTAGACCGTGCACTTGAACATGAACCCACGTTCAAAGCCCGCTACGAGAAGGAAGAGGAGGTGCGCGCGCTGATTGATCTGGCACGCCCGCTCGAGGGGTTGACCCGAAACATTGGCATGCATGCCGGTGGGGTTTTGATTGCGCCCGGCAAACTGACTGATTTCTGTCCGCTTTATTGCCAGCCAGGGCAGCAGGACAGCGCGGTATCGCAGTTTGACAAGGATGATGTCGAAGCGGCTGGTCTGGTCAAATTTGACTTTCTGGGGCTGCGCAACCTGACGATTCTGGACTGGGCGGTGCGTTATGTGCGCCGCTTCAATCCAGCGTTGGCTGAGTTCGATATCATGTCACTGTCGCTGAGCGATCCTGACGTGTACCGGCTTTTGTGCGAAGGCAACACCACTGCGGTGTTTCAGCTTGAATCGCGCGGGATGAAGGAGTTGCTCAAGAAGCTGCGACCGAACACCTTTGAAGACGTGATTGCCGTTTTGGCGTTATATCGCCCGGGGCCGCTCGAGTCCGGGATGGTCGATGATTTTGTGAATCGAAAGCACGGTCGTGCCAGCGTGGATTATTTCCATCCTGACCTCGAGTCCACGCTGCGCAGCACCTATGGCGTGATTGTCTATCAGGAACAGGTGATGCTGATCTCGCAGATCATCGGTGGCTATTCACTGGGTGGTGCGGATCTGTTGCGACGGGCCATGGGCAAGAAAAAGCCTGAAGAAATGGCCAAACATCGCGAGTTGTTTGAAGAAGGGGCCAGGAAAAAGGGTCACGATCCGCAGATGGCCGTCAAGCTGTTTGACCTGATGGAAAAATTTGCAGGTTACGGTTTCAACAAGTCGCATTCGGCCGCGTACGCGCTGATTGCGTATCAGACGGCCTGGCTCAAAGCGCATCATCCCGCCGAGTTTCTTGCTGCAACATTGTCTTCGGACATGGATGACACCGACAAGGTGCAAATTTTCTGGCGCGATTGTCTGGCCAATGGTGTGACGGTTCTGGCACCCGATGTCAACGCGTCAGGGTACCGTTTTGAGCCTGTGCGTGATGCAGCGTTTGACGCAGGACAGCCGCCCAGAACGGTTCGTTACGGGCTTGGAGCCATCAAGGGTGTCGGACAGGCAGCCATTGAAGACTTGGTTCAGGAGCGGGAAAAGAACGGTCCGTTTGCGTCGCTGTTTGACTTTTGCCGGCGCATCAACCGGCAGGTTGTCAATCGCAGGAGTATGGAGGCAATGATCCGTGCCGGTGCCTTTGATACGGTCGAACCCAACCGTGCTGCACTTCTCGCATCTTTGCCCATGGTCGTAGAAGCTGCCGAGCAGGCAGCTCGCTCTAGCGCCCAGGCCTCTCTGTTCGGCGATGACACCCATGAGGTGGTGGCTGTCGAGCTGGCTGGCGTGCCTGCCTGGGACTTGCACCGCAAGCTATCCGAGGAGAAGGCGGCGCTGGGATACTTTTTTAGCGGTCATCTGTTTGATGCGTGGCGAGACGAAGTCAGGCAGGTGGTGACTCGCCCTTTGAGCAAGGTGGTGCCGTCCAAGGATACTCAGTGGCTTGCAGGCACGATTGCGTCTTTGCGCACTCAGATGACCCGGCGTGGCAAGATGCTGTTTGCCACCATTGACGATGGCACGGCGCAGCTCGAAATTGCCCTGTTCAATGAACTGTATGAGGCTAACCGGTCTTGGCTGCGCGATGATGCGCTGTTGGTGCTGTCTGGCAAAGTCGCGATGGATGAGTATTCCGGGGGTATGCGCGTCGGCGTTGAAGAGCTGTTCAGTTTGCAGGGCATGCGCGAGGCGCGTGCCCGTGCTCTCAAGATCAGTCTGAACGGAAATGCTGACGCTGCAAAACTGGCTACTATTCTTGAGCCGTTCCGCTGCGCGGATGGTGCGCCAGGAACGCCCGTCGAAGTGATGTATGAGCGCGACGGCGCGAGTTGCGTCTTGCGACTCGGTGAACAATGGAGCGTTCGTCTGCCAGACAGTCTGATCAATGAACTGGCGCAGTGGGCCGATGCCGGTGCTGTTCAGATCCAGTATTGAGCGGTTGCGCCACTGGCGTGACTCGCTTCGTCGCGCTGTAGTGCGCGGTCTGCTTGACAGGCAACCTGTTCAAACCACAAATACGGTTAGCCAGGTCGTGTTTGTGCGCTGGGATGGCAAACTTGGCGATACGATCGTTTTGTCATGGGTGTACCGGGAGCTAAAGCGTGCACGTCCGGACTTACGCCTGACCGTTCTGACACACGCCGCACTTGCCGAGATGCACAGAGAAGGGTTCGGGCTTGAGGACGTGATCGTTTGCGCAAAGCGCCCCGGCTTTTTTGAGATCCTTCGTCTGGCGCGTCAGGTCAGGCATGCCCATTACGTCGTTCACTTAACCGAGTCGTTCAAGCCGCGTGATTTTTTGTTCATACGATGTGTTGCGCCGGCCGAGGTCGTTGGGCTGGATGATTCGGCGCGGTGTGTGAATGTCAAGCTAGGTCATCGCACCGCTCAACGGCATTTCAGTGAAAAATTATTGCCCTGGCTTCAGTCTCTGGGTATTAGCGCACCAGACTTGACGTACATGATTCCTCGCGCTGACGCCGCGCAAGACGATCAGGCGAGCTTGCGGGGACAGCGGCCTGTCACGGGATTTTGTCCAGTCGGGGCGGGTGGCAATCGAAGAATGTCTGACCGCGCCGTCATAGCGCTTGTGCAAATCATGCGACGTGTGTCAGGTCACCGGGTGTTGTTACTGGTCGCCTCTGACCAGACTGAGCGGATGAGACGGATCATTGAAATACTGTCAGACGCTGAAGTGTGTCTTCCCGACAATGCGCGTAGCCTGAATGACCTGTTTGACAACGTTCGGCGGTGTGACTGCATTGTCAGTGTTGACACTGCCACGGTGCATATCGCTGCAGGCCTGAGTAAACCCCAGCTCGCGCTTTACAACCCGGATTCCTCTGAGCATCAGAACTATCCGAATTGGCATCCAAACTCCGGGAAGGCCCAGACGCTGTTTGCCGACAGGGTCGATCCGCAGCACATCGATGCCGTGGATCGTCATAAATTTCGCGAGGCTTACGAGCGCCTCGTTCTGAGTCTTTAGCGACAGGTGAAGCCTTGTTCAAACCTTTTTTCGGGCAATGATCTGAATCTGAGCCACAGCGTCTCGGGCTGTCTGGTCGATCGGTGTTCCATATTGCCGAAAACAAAAGTCGTCAAAGCGGCGTAGCAGGGTGATTCGTCGGTCTTGACCGAGGAGTTTTGTGATCGCGCTGATCATCTTGCGGGTGAACTTGCGCGGGAACGGGGCTGTGCGCTTCGCAGTCTGGCCCGCACGGTACATGAGCGAGTAGTCGTAGCCCTGGTCATGTCGTACCGCTTCAATCAGTTCGACCCCAGGCAGTGCACTGACCAGCGCCTTGATGTCATGTGAGACGGGTGAAGAACCCTTCTTGGCATCCAGCCGGAAGGTTGCCTTGTGGTCCGGGTTGAAGCGACTTGGCCAGAAGCCCTGCTCATAAAGCTCCTCGTCAGGAACGACAATCACGAGGTATCCACCGGGTTTGACAAGCCGCCACCACTGGTCGAGCGCTTTGACAGGGTCGGGCATGTGTTCCAGGCAGTGGCTGCTGTGTACGGTGTCGTAGTGATCGTTGGCGCGCAGCGATGCAATGTCCGATGCGTCGCCATGAGGCAGGTCAAAAGGTTCTGCCCACTGACACACAGGATCTGTGCCGCAGCCAATGTCGATCACCGTCCCTTGGAGGTACTTTTCTGCAAACTTCGGACCTCGTATCCGATTGGTTTTTGTGCTTTCGTCCATCGTTCACATGCTCTGTCTGATTTTGTCGGTGTAGCGTCGGGAGTGTCTGGCTTGGAGCCGGCTCAGCACGCCAGCAGAGAATCGCGGCGCAGACTCGATGATACTGGTCTTGCCGACTGACCGTGTACTGGATGTCCTTCTCTTTGGCGTTTCTCAGGACGTGCGTGTCATGGAACGCAGCCAGTAAAGAACCAGACCTGCATATTCTTTGATGATGGTCTGGCTTGCCAGCAAGGTATGGAGATCCGGGACCCAGATGGGCATTGATCTGCTTTTCGGCCAGCTGATTTGTGCAGGCAAGGGTGCTGGTGTGACGTCCATCGGCTGGTTGTCGAAAGCTGTCATGGCGCGAGGCATGTGAAGTGCTGACGTGACCAGCAAAATTTGCTGCCGCTCGAGATCGCGCAAAGTTTTATCAGTTAATCGCGCGTTCTCCAGCGTGTTCTGACTCTGGGTTTCCTGGATGATAGCCTGTGCGGGTATCCCCATCTGCTCCAGGGATCGCGCCATGGTTGCTGTGTCGCTGACAGGCCCTTTCAATGCGCCGCCAGACAGTAAAATCAAGTCAGCGCGCTGTGCCCGATATAGTTGTGCAGCAACAGACTCTCGGCTGATCACAAGATCGCGGTTGAACTGCTCGAACCAGTTGCGTCGATTGCCTTGTATGTGGCCGCCGAGAACAACAATGGCGTCGACTTTTGGATACTCGAGGGGCGATTTTGCCGGGTAACGCTGTTCTAGGTAACCGCCAGCAATTAGCGTGGTCGCGGGCAGTGACCATAAAAAGACCCATAAAATCCCGACGCTGATTGAGAAAATGGCGAACTTGCGCCATTTCAACAACCACAACAGGGTACTGGCAATGGTCATCAGGATGAGCGCATTGGGTGCAAACAGCAGGCTGTAGAAGATTGACTCGGTCATGTTGCGGATTCAGCAGGCGCATCTCGTAGGGCGTGCTCGACACTTGCCTCTGGACTCTCCATCGCCAGTAGGCATTGATGGAGCACGGTCTGCATTTCAGGCCACTCGCCAAGTTTTCCTAGGCAAATGGCTGTAGGTGACCAGGGGCCTGTATGTGCCGGATCCGTGACGCCGAAAAGCGTAATCTGTCTGGCGCCCACCAATGCGGCAATGTGTGAAACACCCGAGTCGTTGCACACGACGAGGTGGGCTTTGA
>CAZBIN010000117.1:0-3837 GCA_964491995.1 uncultured Orrella sp. | reverse complement strand
CATGCTCGGGTGGGCATGTCACGACTCGGTAGCCACGATCAACCAGGGACTTGGCGAGTTCTCCAAATCCAGGCCATACCTTGATCTGGCCCTTGTGAAGTCCCGTCGCTGTCGGCGCCAGCAATACAAAAGGGTCATCAACCTGCAGATTGTGGCGTTGCAGCGCATGATCGGCCCGCTCAACAGCCTGACGGTCAGGTTTGAATTTGTACAGCACAGGCGTTTCGGGAATCCGGCTATGCGACAAGAGTCGCCAGCGCCTGAGCGCCTCGACAGTCAGGGCGTACCACTTGTGCACCGCGTGCAAGGGACCAGAGGGCTTGTTCACGGCCCAGCGAAGCAGCAAGCTGCGACCATCATCCCGATAGCCTGCGGACTCAACGCCCGCAAGCTTGAATGTGAGTGCGCTCGATAGTGAGTCAGGAAAAAGAAGACCTTTGATCTCTGCGTCGACAGGCTCAAGTTCGTGCCGCAGATGTCGGGCATCCTTCAGAACGGATCCTGTGATCTCGATGAAGTGGCAGTCTGGTAAAGCTTGCAGCAACGGTCGAGCAAACGGCTTGCCGCAAACCAGGAGCTTGCAGCCCGTCTGACAAAGCAGTGCCAGGCTCGGCATGACCATACAGACATCACCAACCCAGTTCGGCAGACGCACGAGAATGACTGATTCAGAAACTTTTGAAGCATGCATGAAGCGCAGAATACGCGATCTTGCGGATTCCGTGTAGTGCTGACGAACTCATCGGCAACGTCTGATTTAGGGTGTGTCGATCAACTCATCGCATCAACTCAGTACAATCTGGTAACCGGATCCACTCAGAACGCAAAGCGTGCCGACCATCCGGTCCCCTCCCGGTCATGTAGACGTGCGTTGGAATTTGATACAGGAACAGAGACTTGAAGCAGTTGAAAGCAGATTCGCACAGTGAGCATCCATTAAAGAACATTGTCTGGCAGCGTATCTACTCTCGGGTGGGCCAGTACTGGAAGGCGCTCGCGGTGGCAGTTCTGTTTATGGCTTTCGCCGCTGCGACACAGCCAACCTTAGCGATTGCGATGAAGCCGCTGCTTGATGATGGAATCACCGGAGCCAAGCCTGACTATGTCTGGCAGGTCCCGCTGGCAATTGTGACCTTGATTCTGCTTCGCGGCATCTGCTCGTTTGTGAGCGATTATTTGCTGGCATGGGTCGCCAACAACATGTTGCTCGGTCTCAGAAAGGATATGTTCGAACGGTTGCTGTCGATGCCCGATAGCGAGTTCAAGAAAGGTGACAGTGGCAGACTGATGAACCGCTTTACAGTTGATGCGGGCAACATAACATCAACCGCGACCAGTGTCGTGACTGTTCTGGTGCGTGAGTCGTTGGTAGTGATGTCATTGCTGGGTGTGTTGTTCTATATGTCCTGGCAACTGGCGCTGATCGTCGTGGTCATCATGCCTGCCTCTGTGTTGGTGACCAGGATGTTCATGAAGCGTCTGCGTAAAATCAATCGCGAGACCATCAGCACCAACGCCAAGCTCACAGAAGTTGTTTCTGAAGGTATTTCTGCTCAGCGGGTCATCAAGCTGTTTGATGGGTATGATACGGAACGGAATCGCTTTCAGAAAGTTAATGCAGGATTGCGACGCCATCAGATGCGCTCGGCAATTGCCGATGCGGCGCTGCGACCGATTGCGCAGGTCATCATTTCTGTCGCGGTTGCCACGGCCATTGGTGTGGCTTTGCGCGAGGCAGATTCAGGGGTGCTCACAGTTGGCAGCTTTGCCGCTTTCATGGCGGCGCTGGCCCAGATCTTTGATCCTGTGAAACGCCTCACGAATGTGGTTGGAAACATGCAGCGAATGCTTGCCTCGGCGGAAAGTGTCTTTGATCTGGTCGATCATGCCGGAGAGGAGCATGACAAGGGTGCTGGCTTCAAACAACCTGTCAAAGGTCGGATTGACTTCATCAAGGTCAGTCACCGGTTCGTCGGTGCTGAACGCGATACATTGAAAGATATCACCTTCGCCATTGAACCCGGCCAGGTTGTAGCACTTGTGGGTCGTTCCGGTAGCGGGAAGACGACGCTGGTGAACATGCTGGCTCGTTTTGTGGATCCGACCCGGGGGCAGGTGCTGATTGACGATCAGGATGTGTCGGGCGTTTCCTTGAAGAACCTGCGCTCGCAGCTGTCGCTGGTCAGTCAGGACGTGGTGCTTTTTAACGGTACTATCGCCTCTAACGTGGGTTACGGCTCGCTTGAGGATGCCAGCGAACAGCAGATCCGCGATGCTCTGAAAGCCGCCAATCTGCTTGAGTTTGTCGATTCGTTGCCCAATGGAATGCAAACGGAAGTTGGCGAGAATGCGACTCGCATGTCAGGAGGCCAGCGGCAGCGTCTTGCTATTGCGCGGGCTTTGATCAAAGATGCACCGATACTGATTCTTGATGAGGCCACTTCCGCGCTCGATAACGAGTCTGAACGTCAGGTTCAGTCATCACTCGAAACGTTGATGAAAGGTCGCACGACGTTGGTGATCGCCCACCGGCTTTCGACTGTCCAGAATGCTGACCGGATTGTTGTGCTCGATCATGGCGAAATTCTGGAGGTCGGCTCGCACGACGAACTGATTCTGAGAGACGGCGCTTATGCAGCGCTCTACAAGATGCAGTTTCGTCAGTGAGTCTGAACAGCAGTCTGATGTCAGCTGTTGTTTGAAACTGGCCAGCAGGCGTTTCATAATGACGAACTTCTACATAAGCACGATGTCGTATTGCTCTTGCGTGCATTGCGCAGACACCTCCAGCGATATCGGTTTTCCGATGAAGTCACCGAGCATCGCAAGGTGCTGGCTTTCTTCTTCCAGAAACAGGTCAACAACGGGTTGGGAAGCCAGTATTCTGAATTCCCTGGGGTTGAACTGACGGGCTTCTCGCAAGATTTCTCGCAGAATCTCGTAGCAGACGCTTCGTGCGGTCATGACGCGTCCGCGACTGTCGCAGGTCGGGCAGGTTTCACAAAGCTGATTGGCTAAAGCATCGCGGGTTCGCTTTCGCGTCATTTCCACCAGCCCGAGTTGGCTGAAGTTGCTGACTGTGGTGCGGGTACGGTCTTCAGAGATGCTTCGCTTCAATGCGTCGAGTACCGCTTGCCGATGGTCTTCATCGGACATGTCAATGAAGTCCACCACAATGATTCCGCCAAGATTCCGTAAGCGTAGCTGCCTGGCAATCGCCTGAGCGGCTTCCAGATTGTTGCGAAAGATGGTGTCGTCGAAGTTCCGTCCGCCAACGAAGCCACCTGTATTGACATCGATAGTGGTCAATGCTTCGGTCTGGTCAATGATCAGATAGCCACCGGACTTGAGGGCGACGCGGCGCGACAGCGCGCGCTTGATCTCCTCTTCCACATTGGCCAGATCAAACAATGATCTTTCACCCGAGTAATGTTTGATTCGGGCTGTCACTGCAGGTGAATAGACCTCTGACCATTCGCGCATTGCCTGAGCCTCAACCCTTGAGTCAACCAGAATCTGGTGGGTTCTTGGGCCAACAATGTCACGCAAAACCCTTTGTGACAGGGTCAGATCCTGGTACAGAACCGAAGGCGCAGGTGATGTCTTGGCTGCTGCCTGTATGTTGCCCCACAATCGCATCAGATATTCGATGTCGGATGCTATGTCTTGCTCTGGAGCATCTTCCGCTTGTGTGCGCACGATGAATCCGCCAGTCGCATCGATGGGCATCAGTTTCTGAACGAGATCACGCAGTCGTTGACGATCGGTGTCACACTCAATACGCTGGGACACTCCAATATGAGGGTCATGCGGAAGGTAGACCAGGAGTCTGCCAGC
>CAZBIN010000116.1:6151-9441 GCA_964491995.1 uncultured Orrella sp. | reverse complement strand
AGCCTTGTCATTCTCCTCGGGGAGGTTGACGAATACGATGTCACCGAGATGATGCTGGGCATAGTCAGTCAGACCTATTTTTGCTTTTTCCCCTTCAAATTTGATCCATTCATGTGTTTTTGCGTACTTGCGGTCGTTCGGAATGCTCATGCGTTACTCCATCGAAATTTCAGGTTCTGTCCGATTAAGACTCAGAATGCGTCACGGGCTTTCCGTGACGGACAAATGGTAATGGGCAAACCTCTGCTGCAACCGTTTTCTCACGAATTTCGACATGAACCTGATCACCTGCCTGGACCTCGACTGGCAATCTGGCCATGGCAATCGATACGCCAAGGGTGGGGGACATGGTCCCACTGGTCACTTCGCCGGCACCATGATCCGTCTGTACTGTCATGTGCGATCTCATCACACCGCGCTCACACAGTTTGAGCCCAAGCATTTGCAATCCGGGTTCAAACTGCTCCACAACCTCACGACCGATGAAGTGACGCGCCGGATCCTTCAGGCTCACGGTCCAGGAAAGGCCAGCTTCCGCAGGAAGGGTCAACTCGTCCATGTCCTGCCCGTAAAGGGCCATGCCGGCTTCGAGCCTCAGTGTGTCTCGCGCCCCCAGACCACAAGGTGAAACACCTGCAGCCAAAAGCGCATCCCACAACACGAGCACATCCCCGGCAGGCAAAGCCACCTCAAAGCCGTCCTCTCCGGTATACCCCGTGCGGGCCACCAGCACATCACCGAGTTGCTGGGCAGAGAAGGGTTTGAGCTGTTCGATCACCGATTTCCAGGCGGGCCGAACCTTCCCCAACATCTCCATCGCCTGTGGCCCCTGGATTGCAAGCATGGCAAGATCCCGGCGAGGCTGTACCGAGACGTCAAAACCAAACCGGGCGACCACTCGTTGCATCCATGCAACATCCTTGTCGGCACAACCAGCGTTCAAGACCAGCCGCCAATGGGTGTCATTAAAGAAATATGCGATCAGATCATCCACCACACCGCCTCGTGGGTTCAGCATGCAGCTGTAGATCGCACGGCCCGGAATCGTCAGACGATTGACGTCATTAGCCAGTAACACCCGCAAAAATGCGCGCGCATCAGGCCCACTGACATCGACGTTGAGCATATGTGACACATCAAATACGCCAGATTTCTGGCGTACCGCATGATGTTCCTGGATTTGCGAGCCGTAATTGACTGGCATTTCCCAGCCACCAAAATCGACCAGACGAGCGCTTGCTTTCTGGTGAGCGGGATAAAGCGAGGTTCGTTTCAATGCAGCAGACATAAGGAAAAATTCCATAGGAGATCAAAGACAACAAACTTGCTGCCTTTGCCCCCCTGTCCTTTTGCCTGAGAGTTGTCCGGCTTATTGCCGGTGTGCACCTTCGGCGCCCGCTTATACGGCGAGTCTCTCCAGAGTCATGTGTCAGCCAAACGTAGGCTGTTTCCTGCGCGGTACGTGGAACCTGAGCGATTATGGGCCTATTGCGCCTTCGGTGGCTCTGCTTTGAGCAGCGCACTCTCCCGCACGGGATTTACACATCAATAGCGTGAAGATTAAGCCAAACGGGCGCAAACCACAACCCAGTCTGACACGCGAGAGAAGGCAAGACTTTCCGGCTCACGCAGATGCACCAAAAGCAACCGTTAATGCAACCTAGGTGACGGATATAGCCTGTGCGCAGGCAACCGCCGAAGACCAGGCCCACTGGAAGTTGTAACCTCCGAGCCAGCCGGTCACATCCACCACTTCGCCAATGAAGTGCAATCCCGGCACCTTGTGTGCTTCAAGGGACCGCTGATTCAGCTCCGCAGTGTCAACACCACCGCTCATCACCTCGGCCTTCTTGTACCCCTCTGTTCCACTGGGGACAACCTGCCAGTCGGTGATCCTCTGCGCATACTGTCTTAACTCTCGATCCGAAATTTCTGCAACTTTTCTGGATCCATCCTGACCCGCCCAATACTGAGCCAACCGCTTGGGCAGTTGCGCGCTCAGCGCTGCCAGTAACTGCTGGCGGCTCTGCTGTTTAGCGGCAATGAGATCCCGAGTCAAGTCAACGCCTGGCGTGAGATTGATTGAAAGCGCTTGTCCGGGTCGCCAGTAGCTGGAAATCTGCAAGATACCCGGTCCTGACAAGCCTCTGTGAGTAAACAGCATGTCCTCGGAAAACATCACTGCATCGCGCTTGCGATCGTCCCCGGCTCGCACGCTGAGTTGCACCGGCAACGCCAGACCAGCCAGTTCGACCAGCCCTTCCCACTGCACCGGATCAAATTTCAGGGGCACCAAAGCAGGTCTTGGTTCGATGATCTTCAAGCCAAACTGACGCGCCACCTTCATCCCGAAATCGCTGGCCCCTACCTGCGGCAATGCCATACCGCCGGTTGCAATGACCAGCCTGCCAGAGTCAAACGACCCTTGATCGGTTTGGATAAAAAAGCCACCGTCAGACTTTCGGATCTCGCGCACCTGGCAGGCCATGCGCCACTGGACTTGCGCGCGATCACATTGCAACTTGAGCCAGTCAATGATTTCCTGGCTGCTCTTGTCACAGAAGAGCTGGCCACGGTGCTTCTCATGCCAGGCAATCCCGTGAGCCTGTATCTCTCGCAAGAAATCCTGCGGCGTGTAAGCCGCCAGCGCGGCTTTGCAGAAGTGCGGGTTAGCACTGATGAAATTGCGCGCGCTCACATCCCTGTTGGTGAAATTGCAGCGTCCGCCACCCGATATGCGGATTTTTTCCGCGAGCAGGGTTGCATGGTCTATGAGAACCACCCGCAGTCCTGCGCTGCCCAGACGGGCCGCACACATCATGCCAGCCGCGCCGGCACCAATAACAGCCACATCAAAAGGCAACATCACCCCTGCCGGATGCAGTCAACGTAGTAACGAACCTCACCATTCTCCGTGTGATCGTTTGCCAGGCCATGAATATACGTTTCAAACCCGGGGAAGCGGGCATTGAACTGACGCGCGAACTGCAGGTACTGGACGATAGTCCGGTTGAATCGCTCACCGGGAATCAGCAGAGGAATTCCCGGGGGATATGGCGTCAAGAGGACACCCGTCACACGCCCTTCGAGTTCGTCAATGGAAACCCGCTCGACATCGCCATGTGCCATATGGGCAAACGCATCCGAAGGCTTGAGTTCGGGCACCATGTCGCTCAAATACATTTCGGTGGTCAGTTTGGCCACATCGTGAGCACGATAAGCCTCATGAATCATCTGACACAGATCCCGCAGCCCCATCCTTTCATACTGGCGATGGTCGCGACAGAAAT
>CAZBIN010000116.1:0-6120 GCA_964491995.1 uncultured Orrella sp. | reverse complement strand
CAGCGGCCCTTGGTGATACCAATCGTGAACAGGATGAAGAAAGAATACAACCCTGTCTTTTCAACGACGATGCCATGCTCGGCAAGGTACTTCGACACGAGTGCGGCCGGGATGCCCGTCTCACCGAATCGACCGGACATGTCCAGTCCCGGCGTGACAACCGTCGCTTTGATCGGATCGAGCATGTTGAAATCCGTCGCAAGGTCACCAAAACCATGCCAGTGTTCATTTGCCTTGAGAATCCAGTCGGCCTGATCGCCAATACCGCCTTTAACCAAATTATCCGGTCCCCAGACCTTGAACCACCAGTCGGCGTCACCATACTCAGCTTCAACCTTGCGCATCGCACGCCTGAAGTCCATCGCCTCACGAATGCTTTCTTCGACCAGCGCAGTGCCTCCCGGAGGCTCCATCATCGCAGCGGCCACATCGCACGAGGCAATGATGGCGTACTGTGGCGAGGTCGATGTGTGCATCAGATACGCTTCATTAAACACGTTGCGGTCAAGCTTTCTGGATTTTGGTTCCTGCACGATGATCTGCGAAGCCTGGGAGATTCCCGCCAGCAACTTGTGCGTGGAGTGTGTGGCGTAGATCATTGATCGATCACAACGCGGCCGGTCCCCGCCAATGGCGTGCATGTTCCGGTAAAGCGTATGAAACGTCGCGTGCGGCAGCCAGGCCTCATCGAAATGCAGGGAGTCGATCTTGTCGCCCAGGTGTTCTTTGATCATCTCCACGTTGTAAATCACGCCGTCGTAGGTACTCTGCGTCAATGTCAGGATGCGAGGCTTGCGCGTGCGGGCCTTGCGCGCAAAAGGATTTGCATCAATTTTCTTCTGGATGCTTTCAGGTTCGAACTCGCTCAAGGGGATGGGACCGATGATGCCCAGATGGTTACGAGTGGGGCGCAGAAACACTGGGATCGCACCCGTCATTGTGATCGCGTGCAAGATTGACTTGTGGCAATTACGGTCCACCACCACGATGTCATCAGCCGCCACGTTGGCGTGCCAGACAACCTTGTTCGAAGTCGAGGTACCGTTGGTCACAAAATAACAGTGGTCCGCGTTAAAGATCCTCGCCGCATTGAGCTCTGACTCGGCAATCGGCCCCGTATGATCCAGAAGCTGGCCAAGCTCGTCGACCGCGTTGCAGACGTCTGCGCGCAACATATTCTCACCAAAGAACTGGTGAAACATCTGACCAACAGGACTCTTCAGGAACGCAACACCACCCGAATGTCCCGGGCAGTGCCATGAGTAGGAACCGTCTTGCGCGTACTTGACCAGCTCCCGAAAAAAAGGTGGCGCCAGCCCGTCGATGTAGCTGCGAGCTTCGCGGATGATGTGCCGGGCCACGAACTCTGGCGTGTCCTCGAACATGTGAATAAAGCCGTGCAATTCACGCAGAATGTCGTTCGGAATGTGTTCGGATGTTCGGGTTTCGCTGTAGAGGTAGATTGGAATATCCGCGTTACGAAACCTCAACTCGCCGATAAAAGCTCGCAGGTTCTGGATCACACTCGAGGTGCCTGAGGCCGCGTCAAGTTCGAACTCTTCATCGTCAATCGAGAGAATAAAAGCGCTCGCACGGCTTTGCTGCTGCGCAAACGAGCGCAAGTCGCCGTAACTCGTGACGCCGATAACCTCGACCCCTTCGGCTTCAATCGCCGCAGCCAGCGCACGCACGCCAAGACCCGATGCATTCTCGGAGCGATAATCCTCATCAATGATGAAGATCGGAAAACGGAATTTCATTCGGATACTCCAGGCAATCAGGTACGGGGCAAGGTCACGCCCCGCTGTCCCTGATATTTACCACCTCGGTCGCGGTACGATGTTTCACAAACCTCGTCGCTCTCAAAAAACAACATCTGCGCGCAGCCTTCGCCAGCGTAAATTTTTGCAGGCAGTGGCGTCGTGTTGCTGAACTCCAGTGTCACATGCCCTTCCCACTCGGGTTCCAGAGGCGTGACGTTGACAATGATGCCGCAACGGGCATATGTGCTCTTGCCCAGACAGATCGTCAGAACGCTCCGGGGAATGCGAAAGTACTCAACCGTCCTGGCCAGTGCAAACGAATTGGGCGGAATGATGCAGACATCACCCTTGAAGTTAACAAAAGACTTTTCGTCAAATGCCTTAGGATCAACAATCGTCGAATTGATGTTGGTAAAAATCTTGAATTCTTCGGCACAGCGCACATCGTAACCATAACTACTGGTGCCGTAGCTCACGATCCTTCCCTTCTCGTTTTCCCGGACCTGGCCCGGCTCAAAAGGTTCGATCATTCCATTTGCCGCAACACGCCGAATCCACCGATCGCTCTTGATGCTCATGCCAGCCCCTGAACTTAGGTAAAGCCTTGAATTCTACCCTGCGCGGCCCCAGAGATGCAGGGGCGCTCGCGCACTAACCCTTCTGAACCACCACGGTCGGAAACTTTGCACCCATGTCGCGTGGCAACGCAGCGACCTTGCCAGCCAGCGCAATGGCGATTTTTCGATAAAGATTGGTTACCTCTGTGTCTGGTGCCCTGGCAACTGTTGGATGTCCGGCATCGGCATCTTCGCGCACCGCCAATGACAACGGCAGACTTCCCAAGACAGGGACGCCAAACTCCTGCGCCATCCTTGTGGCACCACCCTGACCAAACAGATGCTCAACATGACCGCACTGACTGCAAACATGGACTGCCATGTTCTCTATGATACCCAGGACGGGCACTTCAACCTTCTCGAACATGCGGGCCCCCTTTCTGGCATCCAGCAAGGCAATGTCCTGCGGTGTCGTCACAATAACCGCACCCGTCACTGGCACTCTCTGCGCCAGGGTGAGAGCGATATCGCCCGTGCCCGGCGGCATATCCACGATCAGGTAATCCAGATCACCCCAGTTAGTCTGGCGCAGCAGTTGCTCAAGCGCCTGTGTGACCATCGGTCCACGCCAGATTGCGGGCGCATCGGGATCGATCAAAAATCCTATCGAATTGCACTTGACTCCATGGCCCACCATCGGCTCCATGGTTTTACCATCTCTGGACTCGGGCTTGCCAGCAACGTTAAGCAACAGAGGCACGCTCGGACCATAGATGTCCGCGTCAAGCAACCCCACGCGAGCGCCTTCGTCACGCAGTGCCAGTGCAAGGTTGACCGCCGTCGTACTTTTTCCCACGCCACCTTTGCCGGAGGCGACTGCAATGATGTTGCTCACACCCGGCACGCGCTCCACACCCGCGCGGATCCGATGCGCCTGAACACGGGACTGGGCGATGATCTCGACGTCGGTCACGCCTACCGCACCGAGCGCCTCCCGCAAGGGGGCAAACGCAGTCCGTGCGCTGCGCTCTACCGGGTAACCGGTTGCAAGTGTCAAACGCCAGCCTTGGCCAACCGATTCGGCCTGCTTGACGATGTCGCCATACGCGCGTTCTGTTATCGGATCGGTGGTTCGGGCCAACAGTGCCTGGATGTCTTGTGCGGTCAGGTTCATGATGTCTTGTTTCAAAAAATTACAAATTTATTGGCCTCATTCCATGCCTGGGGAGCATGAAACTGGATCTATACTGATCGATATGGAAACTATTTCACGCATATTTCGCGCACTGGTTTTTGGACTGATTGCATTGACGGGTCTGTTCATGGCAGTGGTGTTTACTTTCTCGACCGTCATCGCAGTCGCGATCCTTTATGCGGTCGCGAGATTCCGCGGACGCAAATTTTCAGTTCAAGAATACTGGACTGTGCGCCAGTCCGGGCGTAAACCCATATTCAGCGCAGGTGCTCGCACGAGAGAGAGCGTCACCGACATTGAGGCTCGTGACGTTCGGTAGCAGGGACACCACGCCAGTCGAATAATGCCTGGGCGTCCGTCGTATCCAGCCATGCTCTAAAATCTTCCACTTGGCTGCAACGCCCTGTCGGAGAAATCATGTCGCGCACCCTGTTTGTCACCACTGCCCTGCCCTACGCCAACGGTTCGTTTCATATTGGCCACATCATGGAGTACATCCAGGCTGATATCTGGGTTCGGGCGATGCGCATGGCAGGACACACCGTCCACTTTGTGTGTGCAGATGACACCCACGGCGCGCCGATCATGCTCAAAGCACAGGCAGAGGGAATCACCCCGCAAGCCCTGGTCGCACGCTATGCTGAAGAGCGCCCGACATATCTGAACGGGTTTCACATCAAGTTCGATCACTGGCACTCGACCGACTCCCCGGAAAACACCGCGCTTTCACAGGATATTTACCGCAAACTGGTCGCGGCCGACCTGATCGAGACGCGCTCCATCGAACAGTTCTATGACCCCGTCAAGGGAATGTTTCTGCCAGACCGCTACATCAAGGGCGAGTGCCCCAAGTGTCACGCCAAGGACCAGTACGGCGACTCTTGCGAGGTCTGTAGCGCAGTCTACTCGCCAACGGATCTGATCGAGCCCTATTCAACCATCACCGGTGCCAGGCCTGAACTGAGAAGCTCGGAACACTTCTTCTTCAAACTGTCAGATCCGCGTTGCGTCGAGTTTCTCAAAAGCTGGACCACCGGTCACAACGTACACGGCGCGACTCACCTGCAACCGGAGGTTCTGGCCAAGACAAGGGAATGGCTCGGGGCGCAGGGCCAGGAGGCAAAGCTGGGCGACTGGGACATTTCGCGTGACGCGCCCTACTTCGGGATTGAAATTCCCGATGCCCCCGGAAAGTATTTCTATGTCTGGCTAGACGCGCCGGTCGGCTACCTGGCATCGCTCAAGGCCTACTGCAACCTCAGAGGCCTCGACTTCGAGGAACTGGTCAGTCCCGACAGCAACACAGAACAGGTTCACTTTATCGGCAAAGACATTGTCTATTTCCATGCGCTTTTCTGGCCGGCAACACTGCATTTTGCAGGACGCAAAGTGCCCGACCAGATCAACGTCCATGGTTTTATCACCGTGAGCGGCGAGAAGATGTCCAAAAGCCGTGGAACCGGCATCTCACCGCTGCGCTACCTCGACATTGGAATGGATGCGGAGTGGTTGCGTTACTACCTGGCCGCCAAGCTCAACAGTCGGGTCGAGGACATCGACTTCAATCCGGATGATTTCATCGCCCGGGTCAACAGTGACCTGGTCGGTAAATACATCAACATTGCCAGTCGCGCTGCAACATTTATCACCCGCCACTTTGATGGACGACTGGCCTATACCGGTGATGAAGGCGTACTTAGCAGCCACTGGCAAGGCGTTGCCACAGACGTCCGGGAGATGCTCGAGTCGCGCGACTACGGCCGCGCCATCCGCGAGATCATGGGGCAGGCAGACACCATCAACCAGGCGTTTGATTCGGCGCAGCCCTGGATTCTGGCAAAAGGCTTCGCCGCTGCACCCGCTGAGGATCAAAAACGCCTGCAGGACATCTGCTCAGTTGCGCTGGCAGGTTTCAAAGCCTTGTCAGTCATGCTCGCACCGATCCTGCCAGCACTTTCCAGCCGCATCGCGACCGAACTCTTTGGCATGGAGCGCGACTTTGTATGGGCCGATGCTGCCGTGCCACCTCGGGCGATTGCGCCTTTCAAGCATCTCATGCAGCGTGTTACGCCAGAGATGGTCGATGCACTGTTCGAGCCTGCGGCAGCGATCGAGCCACCTGCAGTCATCCCCGGCGGTGAGCCGATTGCACCGACCATCGGAATTGACGACTTCATGAAGGTGGACCTGCGCGTGGCCAAAATTCTGGCATGCGAAGAAGTTCAAGGATCGCACAAGCTTCTCAAGCTCACACTCGATGTGGGCGAGGGTAAGACTCGGCAGGTTTTCTCGGGCATCAAATCAGCCTACAAGCCTGAAGATCTCGTCAACCGGATGACCGTCATGGTCGCCAATCTGGCGCCCCGGAAAATGAAGTTTGGTCTGTCTGAGGGGATGGTGCTGGCAGCAAGCCACGCGGACGACAAAACGGACGCTGGTATCTATCTGCTTGATCCCGCCAGTGGCGCACAACCTGGCATGCGGGTGCGTTAACCAGAACCTTTGCCCGCTGCGCAACAACGACACATCGGTTTTTAGCGAGGCGGCGCTCTTGACCTCCTCACCGGACTGAAGTCCGATGATTCCTTGTAGAGTCTCAACCATC
>CAZBIN010000115.1:0-9592 GCA_964491995.1 uncultured Orrella sp. | reverse complement strand
AACTCTTCCAGCCTGCCCTGATAGTTAAGATCCGCGATGAACAGATCGACCATTGCATCATTGATGATGTAGGCATGATCCTCAAGCCCACCCTTGCCATGCAACGTCACTGATCTCATGCCGACGATATAGCAAGCGGCCATGAGAACAAACACATCCGTTCGATTGCCTGACAGCTGTGCAATACAACTGCCGCGCCCCAACCCTAAAGCCATCAATCCTGAGACTGCGCGACCAATCCGCTCTCCCAGTTCTCTATACGTCAATCTAGACGAACCATCGACAAATGCGACTTTATCCGGGTACCGAGCAATCGCCTGGACAATCATGCCTCCAATTGTGCCCCCCTGGTGTGCCTCTCGGATCATTCTTGCCGCTTCCTTGTTCAATTGACTGCATCCTTTGAATGCACGTGTCGTTCGCGAATGCGTTCTTCGGGCTAGGACTTGACCGATCCGAACCGTCATTCACGACGTTCCTGCTGAGCAAGTATAAACACAAATGAAACGTTTCATCAACTGATGAACATGCGTTAAAGCGTGAAAGACTCGACAATCTGACAAGGTATACTCGCATCAGATGATGGACATTGAATGCGACATAAAAAGATCAGCATCCGAGACGTGGCAGCACTGGCCGGAACCTCCGTCGGGAGTGCTTCGCGGGTCATAAATGGCGCTCCGAATGTTACGGACACAGTGCGCGAAAAAGTTACCCAGGCCATCAAGGCGTTGAGTTATAGACCAAATTACGCTGCCCAGACCCTACGATCACGAAACACCAAAACGATTGGGTGCATGTTCTCCGACGTCACCAATCCTCTCTACGCACGTGCTTTCCGCGCGCTGGAGGCCAGGCTGTTCGAGTCTGGCTACATGTTGCTACTCGCGAATGGACTTAACGATCCTGAGCGCGAGATTCAGATTTTGAACACGTTTGAAGCTCGATCAATGGACGGCGTGATAATTGCGCCGGGAAGTGAGCGCAATGAGAAAGTTATTGCCGCCATTCAAAACCTGACGATGCCAATTGTCGTTTATGACAGAGACATGAGCATCCAGTCAGATGCAGTTCTCTATGACCACGCAAGTGCCATCAAATCAGCCGTCAATCACTTATTAGATTTTGGACACACCCGAATCGCGCTGGTTTTGTGGCAGGCGAGCAGTCGTGCGGTACGAATGAGAATCGAAGGATACAGACAGGCATTTAAAGAACGAAATTTGCCAGATCCCGACCTGGTAGTTCTTGGCTCAACGCCGACAAGTTCGGCCTACGCCTCGGTGACAGACCTGTTACGGCAAGACGGTGCGCCAACCGCCTTTATTGCTCAAGGAACACAAACTTTGAGTAGCACGCTTGGCGCCATTTCAGAACTCCGTCTGAAGATCCCACAGGACATCTCCGTCATTGGAATTGGCGATACGGACTTTGCAAAGTACTACAACCCACCGATCACAGTCTTGCAGACCCCTGTGCAAACAGTCGCTGACACTGCATGCTCCATGCTTCTGGATAGAATCCAGAACCGCGCAACCATGCAGGATTGCGAGCCCCGCAGTCCAGTCTTCAAATACTCACTTATTGAACGCCAGTCCTGCGATTCGCCACGGGCCTGATTCAGTCTGAAACCTTCAGAATGATTTTTCCAAAATGTTGATTCGTCGCCATGTATTGAAGCGCCTCATCGTATTGCTCTAAGTCGAAACATCGATCAATCGGCAAAACAAGTTGCCCTGAACTCAGTCCATCTGCGAGGTCCTTTTTCATTGAAGTCACAATCTGTCTGATTTCAACCTCAGTCCTTGTTCTGAAGGTTGCACCAATGTAATGAATTCGTCGCAGCGCATGCAAATTAAAGTCAAATGAAGACACCGCACCGCCAAGGCGACCGATATTCACGATTCTCCCCTCAAGCGCAGTTGCACGCATTGTCGGATTGACAAGATTTCCCGACACCATATCTAGCACCACATCGACGCCGTGCCCAGAGGTTGCCTCCAGAACGGAATCGACCCAGGAAACGTCTGTTGAATCTATTGTGAGATCGACCCCAAAATCAACCAGTCGTTGTCGCTTCCAAGCCTGAGTCGAACTTGCAACAATCTTGCCCGCGCCCAGATAACGCGCAATCTTGACTCCCATCAGACCGACACCACTGGATGCACCATGGATCAAAACTGTCTGGCCTGATCCAAAGCGTCCGCAAGTCACCAGTGCATCGTGCATTGTTTGCAATGCGATTGGAAGGCAAGCTGCCTCATCCAGACTCACATTGCTGGCGGGAACGGGAATCACCCGTTCCCAATGCACCTTGACATACTGCGCAAAAGAACCCGGTGCCGCACCCATCACCCACTGACCCGGCTGTAATGAATGCGGAACCGCGGATCCAACCGCATCAATGACTCCAGCCCATTCGCGACCCAGCGTTGCCCCATGCCCCCCAGCCGAACCGTGTGTATTTCCACGCGACATCAGCAAGTCAACTCGGTTTAGTCCACAAGAACTAACCTTTACTCTGACGTCCTGAGGACCGAGCGCGGGGATCGGCACGTCTGTTAGCAATGGCCCATCTGACCCATATACGAATGCGAACATAGGCTGTCGCCTCCTTTACTCGACGGTGATGTTGGCTTGGCGAACAATGTCACCCCAGCGTTTGATCTCGCTGTCGACAAAAGCGTTGAACTCAGCCACCGACATGAGATCGATCTGAACGCCAGCCTCCTCATAACGCCGGCGAATATCGTCGCTGCTTAACGCGTCATTGATGGTTTTATTCAGAACCTGGACGATCTCTTGTGGAGTGCCTGCAGGAGCAAACACGCCGCTCCAGCTCGTTACGTCATATCCTTTAACACCCGCTTCATCAAGCGTCGGCACGTCCGGCAAGCGAGGCGAACGCGTTGGCGTTGTCACACCCAATGCACGAAGCCGTCCGGCTTCAATGTGAGGCGTAGAAACATTCAAGTTGTCGAACATCAACTGTATATGTCCTGCAAGTAAATCCGACAGTGCTGGGCCACCGCCTCGATACGGGACATGGGTGAATTTCGTATCCGTCATCAACTGAAAAAGTTCACCGGAAAGATGAATGCTGCTGCCCGCGCCTGAGGACCCCATGTTGAGCTTGCCAGGATTCGCCTTTGCATACTCAATCAGCTCTTGAACCGTCGTGGCAGGAACATCAGGATGTATAACCAATACGTTGGTGCCAGCGGTCATTCTGGCAACTGGCACAAAATCCTTCTGAGCGTCGTAAGCAAGGTTCTTATAGAGAGTCGGATTGATTCCGTGCGTGCCGATGGTGCCTTGCAATATTGTGTATCCATCCGGAGCAGACCGTGCGACATATCCCGCACCGACATTGCCGCCAGCACCTGCCCGATTCTCTATAACCACTGGTTGGTTCAGAATATCGGATATGCCTTTTCCCAGTGTTCTCCCTGTGAAATCAGTTGATCCTCCAGGAGGAAATGGAATCACGTAACGAATCGGACGGTCGGGATACTGTGCCTTGACCACACCAGGCAACAAAGATGCTGCTGCAATGGTCAAACCGACAAGGCTAGCGACAGCGACCCGCGACGCTGACCGGGTTTGCAAGTTTCTCATCATTGTCTCCTCTGTTTAGTTTTATTTATAGAACTTCTTAACGACTAACTTAGGCCTCATTGCAACGAAATACCCTCTAATCTCCCGCCATCGACGGGAAGCTCCACCGCATTGATGTAACTCGCTTGATCTGACAGCAGAAAACAGATCGCCGCGGCGACCTCGTGCGCCCCACCCTGCCTGCCAAATGGCAATGGCTGCTTGACCCTCCCCGGTCTGGCGTGGCTGGCGAGTCTGCCCATCGGTGTATCGATTAATCCCAACACGACGCTGTTCGCACGTATCCCTGATGGCTGACCCTCAAGCGCAACACTGCGGCACACCGCTGACAGCGCTGCTTTGGAAGCCTCATATGCTGGATTTCGCCCGGTTGGCCGACGCGATGCAGTCGACGATACAAAAACGATCGATCCACCGTTTGTCATTCGCGACAAAGCAGCCTTTGCACAGAACAGATGGGCTTTGGTATTTACGTTCATGACCTGATCCCACTGCTGCGCATCAAGATCCATCAATCGGGTCCTGAAACTGATTCCGACATTCATGACGAGCCCATCTAAGCCACCCATCATCTTGACCGCACGATCAAATAGTTCAGGTATTTGTTCAGTACATGACACGTCTGCCACCAACGGCATTGCTTGACCGCCAGCGTCGAGAACATCGTCGACTGTACGTTGTGCTGCCTGCGCGTCTCTATCCACGCAAGCCACGACCGCGCCTGATTGAGCGACTGCCTGACAGGTTGCATTTCCATTAGCCAATGGAAGATCTGGATTCGCTGGCCTTCCAGCCCCGACGACCAGAACACGCTTGCCCTCGAGAGTGAAGACTGGCTTTGATAGCAACAACGATCCTCTCATAATTTGTCCCCGATTTCGCCCTGGAACTCGCCTACCTGAACTCATGGATTCTGACTGTCTTCAACTCAGAAACCTGACAAATGGCAAGAAAGCCATGGCTGATGAATCGTTTCATATGGCATGTAAAAAAAATGGCGCAGGCGCCTCATTCTTCAGTGACGACATTAAATTTTCATTGTCTGACTGGAATGTACTATTACTCTAGCACACAATGAAACGATTCATATTAAAAATATTTCATCAACATGTGTATGTCTCAAGACCATCAAACACACCAGAATTGACATGCCATGCCGCAGCGCACATCGAAACCATCAAACTTGTGAGGAGCATTTCACGATGTGGTCAAGTAAGATCTTGCATACGGTATCCTCAAGATAACGGTCACGTATAAACACGCATCCAGGCGATCAGCCTCATTGTTCCCATGTAACCAGTTTCATGGCTAACTCCTGGTCATGGATACTCGAAGTCAACAACGCTTTGTAGCCTTCGACAGTCTGGGCCGGCAGCAAGCGCTCAAACACCTTGCACAGCCACGCGCAGGTTTTTTTGCCAGACGCTTTTGCGATCTCGATGAACGAGTGAATCGGTGCGCTGACAATGACACGCCGGTTATCGAGAATGCGAACGTCGCAAGTGCAATGACACTAGAAGATCCGCTTCGGGAAGTTCGTAAGCCGCCGGAGTCCAGACGACCATCCGAGCTCACCACATGGTTCGAGCAAGTGGTAGAAGGCCTCGAAGATCAGGTTTTACCGCTTGATCGTTTAGTCGTTCAGCATCCGAGGTATCGGTGGGCATGACTGCACGCGCAACACTCGAAGGAAGATCGAGGTCTGCATTCGACTCACTCAAATTGGCGAGAGCCTTTGCACCTGCCTGCAAACTCGCCACTTGTAACGTCCGAGATTTTGCAGGTGTCGGTATCGACATATTCAACCCGTGGCACATCGACTGATACCTGTGACAGGTGACGTAAGCCGAATCCTTAAGGCTATGCGGCATGCAGGCGGGTTGTACAGAAATGTTGCGCTTGTTAAAAGACAGGGGGGAACAGTCTGTCAGAAAACTGGAATCAAGCCTCGATCGCGTCAAAATTCAAAACTGAATCCTCACCCCGACATTGGCGGACCCCGTCACCTGCCCACTTCGCACTTCACCCGACAGCCCCGCAAAGGCGTAGGCATGCTTGGCAAATTTCACTGTGCCGTACAAGCCTGCCTGTACAGAGAGGGTACCAGCCGCAGGCGTCGTGATGCGTGTTCCATAGCCCACCAGCGAAGCATTCAGGGTTGGGTTCAGCAGGCCTGATGAATCCGCACCGACTCCTATGTAAGCACGATAAGTGTGTTGATCTGTTGCTGGATTATTTGCTTTTGAACCCAGTGCAGCCCCTACGACGCCGCGTATCGCATCACCATTGAATCTATAGACGTTCAATGCTGCGAATGCATCACCTTCATTGACACCGGACTGAGTCATCCACTGCCAGGTCAATCGGGCAAATGGTGTCAATTGAAGATTTGTATCCAGATCGATCGGCCGACTTACGCCCAAGCTCAGCAGTGCGTCGTTACCCGAAATGTTCTTGTTTCTGAATCCACTTCCTCCGGTCACATCACTGCGCGACAAATCACTGGAGCTCACGCCAAAGCTAGCCATTGCATCCAAGACATAGCCTTTTAGCGGTAACTGGCCGTAGGCAAAAATAGAGCCTTGTTGAATCGTCCCGGAACCGTATATTGGATTGAGTGTGGTGTTGGATAAAGCGAATCCACCTCCCAACTTAAGGTCCTGGGCCGAGTTCCAGTCGAATCCGAATACCAGCTGATACAAGTTGCTATTCCATCCGCCAGACAAACTGTCACTGCTGCGATTGGTCTTTTGAAAAGCAAGGTCACTCCATAATCCACCACCAGATAACGATGGCGCACGAACGCCAGACGATATCGGTTGCGTCCCGCCCAAACGTGCTGTGTCACGCAGACGCGTCAGCACCGATTGCTGAATACGCAGGGTAGTTTGAGGTATGGTTGCAACGGCTGCCGCGTAGACCTCGCCTGCCAATCCCTGAGCGTATGATGAAATGCCTGGAGCAGAGCGCTGGGTTGAAATGGCATACAACAACTGATCTTGTTTTGCTGTGGAGGAACCAGTCACATTTCCTGCGACCACTTTATCCAGCACCGAGCCTACCGACCGAGCATTTTTGTTGCCGGATGCGGCTGCTATCGTTGTCGGGTAGGAAGATGGAACAATCGCCATATCGAGGCTATTGCTGGCATTCATATTGTAGAAAACGACAAACTGAGTTCCATTCCTCATGTCCGCTGTCGGTTGTGCGATGGAGGAAAATCGGCCCACCAAACCCAGCCTGGCAGTTGCAATCCTGAACTGGTCGCCCAAAGCAGGCGAATAAGGACTTGAGCCATAGCCTGGCTCGCTTTCATCAAAGATATCTCGCAATGTCGGAGCCAAGGTGGCCCCCGGATGAATAATAATTTGCGAATCGGCTTGGAGAAACGAGGAGTAGCCATAATTTCCTGGCTGGCTATTGGGCCCCGCCTGCAGGACCCCTGCAATATCCTGTTGATACTCACCTGTGCTGCCAATCGTCAGATTCGAACCGACATGTGAAAATCCAGGAGAATTGCCAGGAATAAAGCCGCCGTTGACTGTCAGTTCTCCCGCAATGTAGCCTCCACTTTTTAAAGTCGCTGCAGAATCGACGCTGACCGAGCCGAGAAGTTGGGCTCCAGGCGTCAAGGTCAACTGACCATCCACGACTGACGTCAGACCCAGGTAGGTGCTCTGGGCAGACAAAATCAAAACGCCTTGTCCATCCTTGACTAACCCGTATGAACCAGAGATGTTGTTGCTAAACGTCGATACGTATGATCCTGGCACATTGGCGTAAAAGTCGCTTTCAAAAATGCCAGGTCCGTTAATCGCCTTGCCAACATCGAGCATCCCTCGTCCATATATCTCACTCGGATTGTCTGCCGAGGTACCGGTTGTCAGGATGGTTGTGCTTAGGTTTTCACCAGTCATCCAGGGGAATTGCTCTGCGACCAATGCAATCGCGCCGGTGACCACCGGTGTTGCTTGCGATGTGCCTTCACTAATGCCAATGACACTGTTGTTGCCGTATTGATTGGGATACGCTTGTGCCAGCTTGGCGCCTGTCTGCAAAGTACTTGCGGTCGCTGGCTGAGCGATACCTCCTGGTGCCGAAATGCAGTAGTAGCGTGCGGCACCGCATTTGTTTGTATAGCTGTCTGCCATCTCGATGGAGCCATCAGCTTTGAAGCCACGATTGGTTGTTGCAGCGACGGCAATCCAGGCCAAAGGCATGGTTGCATCAGGATTTTCGGCATTGATGGATTGCTCATTAACCGATAGTCCCCCGTAATTGTCAGCCGCGACCAAGGAAGCTGGTACTGCAGGAAATGCATGATTGTCGTTTCCTGCCGCCCAGACTTGAACAATGCCAGCCTGCTGGGCATTAATGATTGCCTGACGAGTCAAATCTGTGGCCGGATGGATGTACTCATTGGCATTTTGATTGATATTTTTTCCTGGCGTTGGCGGCACCGCCCAGCTGTGATTAATTGCGACGACTCTCCGACCGTTGAGACCATTTTGACTAACGATATAGTCCAATGACGCAGCAGTTTGAGCGTCACTTGTTCCAGCCGTCTCAACCTTGGTTGTTTCGTCTATATCTGCAAACACCTGCTGCCCAATAACCAACCTTGCGTTGTAAGCAATGCCAGACATTGATGTGTTACTGATTGGCACGGAACGATCATAGACATTTGTGACTGTGCCGGTGATGGATGATCCTGCAATGATGCTTGCAACGCCTGTTCCGTGACCACTCACATCACCAACTGCATTAAAGTCATTGACAGGCGAGATCGTGCAGACACCATCTTTGCACCTGTAGCCAAACGAGCCGAGGATTTTATTGTTTGCAAAAGCAGGCTGAGTGGGGTCGATGCCAGTGTCAAAAACACCCAGAATGATATTATTTCCTGTCAGATTGGCTCTATAGGCAGGGCTAATATTGATAGGATCAGGATTTTCCGAGTTGGCAAAACTAAGTTGGTTCAGAGGGAATTCTTGAGCTAATACACAGTTTGTCGCTGCAATATGAGCAAAAGCGGCCAGAACGCACTTTCTTAGCTGATTGATACGCATTGATTGAACAAAGTCATAAGAACTCAAGCCCTAGGTTGACAGGGCATGCGGCAATGCAAAATGGTGCGTCCTGATTGTCCTGCCGGACATGAAATATTTGTTCCCCTAATGTTTACACAATGTCGATAAATTGTCACCTGCGGTGAGGAGGAATGTACAAGCCGTGCTTCCAGCGTGGACACTCCCGCTCGGCATTGTTTGGATGTTTTGACTGTTCAACGGTGATCTCCCGCGTTCTCGCCATCTGTCCACACGATTCAGTCAGACATAACCCAACGAGCCTGATCCAAAAAATAGAGTAGCTTACTGCCCCCCTCGCCTGCCAGCGCCTCGAAGCGACATCACAAACATAATGTGTGGCAACCAAGTGCGATGCCAGACGGACTTAAACGCTCCATGAGATGACAACGGTCGGCAAGAACATTCAATGCGCTTTTCTTGTGCGCAGGGACAGCCAACAGATGTTGTAATCCGCTGCGCGCAGCACGGCATGCAACATGATAGAGACGCAGAATCTGCGCTTGTCGTTCAGGGGAAATCATTAACACTGACAGGCCTCGACACGAATTTTGCTGCCATCCAGGTTCATCCCACTAAAGTGTTATGGCTGGCATTTGGAAGTGACTTGAATCTCCTGCACAAAAGCCTTGGAGACCTGCCGGTCAGACCTGCCAGAGCCTGCCATATGCTGGAAATTGTCTTTCAGTCAACCGGATCAGCGCGGTCCAACACGGTTGACCGGCCCACCGCGGTTCATGGGGTTGCCAACATTTCCAACGGCGCCTGGCTGGTTCACTCCAGGGTCATAGACCCCTGCCCCGGGGGCCCCGACGCCGGGTACTGGCCGAGCCACGCCGACGTTGCCTGCAGCGCCTGGTTGGTTAATGCCAGGGTCGTAAACACCC
>CAZBIN010000114.1:0-9600 GCA_964491995.1 uncultured Orrella sp. | reverse complement strand
ATGGCGTACGATCTTGAAGAGCAGGAACAAATCGAGCAGTTAAAAGCGTGGTGGAACAAGTATGGAACTTTCACTTTTTTACTGCTTGCGCTGGCACTTGCCGTCATTTTAGGCTGGCAAGGCTGGAACTGGTATCAAAACCATCAAGCGACGCAAGCGCGCGGTTATTTTGAAGCGCTGCAGAAGGCATCGGTACAGATGCAAGGGCAGGAGTCTGTATCTAGAATTCAGGCGGCAATGAAAACTCTTCAAAGTGATTTTGCCACGACAGATTATGCTGCTCGAGCCGCTTTGGTGGCCGGTGATGTTTTAGCGCGCGAAGGTGATCAGGCAGGTGCTCTGTCCGCATTGCAATGGCTTGCTCAAAGCCAGCATGTGGCGTTTGCGCCAATTGCCCGCATGAGACTGGCAGGCCTTTTGATGGATCAGCGTGAATTTGATCGAGCGCTGGCCCAGCTGGATGCGGCTCCGGTGCCCTTTGAAGGACTTTTTGCAGATCGTCGTGGTGATGTGCTGATGGCCAAGGGGGATATAGAGGGTGCGAAGGTGCAATGGCGCCGAGCACTGGATTTGCTGGGATCATCGAGCCCTCTGGCCAATATCCTCCAGCTAAAAATAGAAACATCGGGTGTTTGATTGACAATGCAGATGCGTGCTTCATTCCGGGTGCTATCTCGAAGTCTTGTTCTGGTTGCTGCTGTAGTGGCATCGGGTTGCTCATGGTTTGGATCTCGTGACACTCGCAATGACCCGGCACCGCTTATACCCATTGCTGGGCAATCTGCTCAGGGCTCGGTTGCGTGGCGCACTCCCGTCGGTGCTGGCAGTGGATATGGGTTTGTACCCGCTGTCGTTGGTGATGCGGTATATGCGGCGGCAGCCAACGGTGTTGTGGCAAGGGTGGATCTGTCGACTGGGTCGACTGTGTGGAGTCGGACAGTGGCTCCCGCACTCAGTGCGGGTGTCGGATCGGACGGGAACACAGTCGTCGTGGTGACACCGCAAGGCGAGGTGATTGCCCTCGATACCCAGGGTGAGGTGAAGTGGCGTGAGTTTGCTACCAGCGAGGTCGGTGTTCCGCCGTGGGTAGGGCGCGGCGTGGTGCTGGTGCGTTCTGGCGATTATCGTATCCAGGCATTCAATGTGGAGAACGGTGAGCGGATCTGGAATGTGCAGCGCCCAGGACCTGCTCTGGCGTTGCGTGCGCCATCCCGAATGACGACGGTGCAGGATCTTGTTCTTGTCGGCATGCCAGGCGGTCGCCTGATGGCTATTGAGCCGATCATTGGTGCGGTTGTCTGGGAAGGCATTGTTGCTGTGCCAGTTGGTTCAAGCGACCTTGACCGGGTCAATGACGTCGTTGGAATTCCGATTGTCGAGGGAAGAAGATTGTGTGCCGTTGCCTACCAGGGCAGGGTTTCATGCTTTGATTTACAAGAAGGCGGTGCCACCCTCTGGAACCAGCGACTCTCCAGTATTGTGGGTATGGCAACGGACAAGGAGCGATTGTTTGTGCCAAGCTCGCGTGACAGTGTGGTCGCGCTCAAGATTGAGGATGGCGAAGTTGTGTGGCGGCAAGATTCGTTGCTCAACCGGAAGCTGAACGAACCAGCAGTTGTCTCCGGTGTTGTTGTCCTCGGGGACTTCGAGGGTCAAGTGCATTTGCTGTCGGCCCAGACCGGTGAGTTGGTCGGGCGTGTTGCGGTGGGTGGTGGCAGAATGCAGGCGCCCGCCTTGGCTACACCACAAGGTGTTCTAGTACAGGCGGGTGACAGTTCGCTCGCCATGATTCGAGTGAATTGATCTGTGAATTTTAAACCCGTAGTGACTCTTGTCGGCCGACCCAACGTGGGCAAGTCGACGTTGTTCAACCGGCTGACCCGATCCAGATCAGCGTTGGTGGCCGACTATGCCGGTCTGACGCGCGATAGGCATTACGGGGAAGGGCGTGTTGGCGACAAGCCATTCATTGTGGTTGACACAGGCGGTTTTGAGCCGGTCACCAAGACAGGTATCCTCTCGCACATGGCACGTCAGACCGAGCAGGCGATTGCTGAGTCAGATGTCGTCATTTTTCTGGTTGATGCTCGCAGCGGTCTGAATGGCCATGACCATGACATCGCTGCCATGTTGCGCCGTAGCGGACAAAAAGTACTGCTGTGCGTCAACAAGGCCGAAGGGATGGCGCATACTGCAGCAGTGGCCGAGTTTCATGAGCTAGGGCTGGGGACGCCTTGCGCGATCTCCGCGTCCCACGGCGATGGCGTTGTCGATCTGATCGAGCAGGCGCTGGCAGATTTTTTGCCGCCAGCCGAACCTGATGAGAAAAATTCAGAAGATCCAGATCAAGTCGAACATCGCATCAAGCTTGCGGTGGTTGGAAGACCCAACGTTGGCAAGTCAACGCTGATCAACACGCTTGTCGGGGAAAACAGGGTCATTGCGTTTGATATGCCAGGGACGACCCGTGACGCCATTGAAGTCGAGTTTGAGCGTCAGGGGAAGAAGTACACCTTGATCGATACAGCAGGTTTGCGCAGGCGCGGCAAGGTGTTTGAAACTATCGAGAAGTTTTCTGTGATCAAGACTTTGCAGGCGATCGAGGCCAGTAACGTCGTTTTACTGATGCTGGATGCGCAGACGGACATTTCCGATCAGGATGCTCATATAGCTGGCTTTATTGTCGAATCGGGTCGCGCACTGGTGGTGGCGATTAATAAGTGGGATAGTATCGATAGTGACCAGCGCGAGCGGATAACAAGGGACTTCGAGCGCAAATTGAGGTTTTTGTCATTTGCCAAAGTGCACTACATTTCGGCTTTGCGTGGTCAGGGTGTCAATGTCGTGCTTCGTTCTGTCAACGCCGCTCACGCTGCGGCTTTCAGTAAGCTGTCTACCCCGAAACTTACACGTACGCTTCATGAGGCAGTCGAGCAACAGCAGCCGCCGCGTAAAGGGATTTTCAGGCCAAAGATGCGCTATGCGCATCAGGGTGGTCAGAATCCACCGCTTATAATCATCCATGGCAATGCGCTTGATGCTATTTCGGACTCATATCGCCGATACCTGGAATCCAGGTTTCGTGATGCTTTTGAACTAGCGGGTACGCCTTTGCGAATCGAGTTCAAATCTTCATACAACCCTTACGTGGATGCTTAATTTTCAACATGAGCCGTTTCTGGAGTCAATCTGTCAGTTCGCTTGAGCCTTACGTGCCAGGGGAACAACCGTTGGTGCAGAATCTGATCAAGCTCAATACGAACGAGCATCCAATGGCTCCGTCTGAGCGAGTGTTGCAAGCGATTGCTCAGGAAACCAACGCTTCTTTGCGTTTGTATCCAGATCCGAATGCGACGGCACTTAAGAATGGCATTGCGAAGCGGTACGGGCTTGAATCTGTCAATGTGTTTGTCGGAAATGGATCCGATGAGGTGTTAGCGCACGTTTTCTTTGGATTGCTCAAACAATCCAGACCATTGATTTTTCCGGATCTGACCTACGGTTTCTATCCAGCTTATTGCCGGCTTTATGATATCGACTTTCGCACGGTCGCCCTGGACGATCAGTTTCAGATCAGGGTAGAAGATTATCTACCCTCGAGTGGAAGGCAGCCAGGTGCCATCATATTTCCGAACCCGAACGCACCAACGGGTTGTGCACTGCCTCTTGAATCTGTGAGACGCATCGTTCAAGCCAATCCTGATATCCCTGTGGTTGTCGACGAGGCTTACGTTGATTTCGGGGCACAAAGCGCAGTTGAGCTTATCGTCCAGTTCCCAAATCTTCTGGTTGTTCACACGCTGTCCAAGTCGCGCTCCCTTGCGGGTCTGAGAGTGGGTTATGCGCTTGGTTCTGCCGAATTGATCGAAGGGCTTGAAAGAGTCAAAAACAGTTTCAATTCTTACCCTCTGGACCGCTTGGCACAGGCAGGTGCGCTGGCTGCAATTGAAGATGATGCTTACTTTGATGCGGCTTGTCGCCATGTGATCGACACGCGAGAGCAACTCGTCAAGTCATTGCTTGAACTGGGTTTTGAAGTTTTGCCGTCGAAAGCAAATTTTGTTTTTGCCCGTCACCCTGATCACCATGGTGATCAGTTGGCTGCCTGGCTCAGGGAGCGTGCCATTTTGGTGCGGCATTTCAACCATCCACGTATTTCTGATTTCCTTCGAATCACGATTGGAACTCCGGATCAATGTCAGTGTCTGATTGATGCACTGACGGCTTGCACCAAACCCTGAAAGCAGGGAGGTGCTCGTGGTCTGAAAGAACTCCGTAAGGTTCGGCCGTGCGCTTGGGGTCGGCGACCAGTCAATCAAGAAAATTTTAGAACAATCACGCTGGAGTTAAATCAATGAGCAATAAGGGGCAATCCCTGCAGGATCCGTTTCTGAACGTATTGAGAAAAGAACACATTCCCGTTTCGATTTACCTGGTGAACGGGATTAAGCTGCAAGGGCATATCGAATCTTTTGATCAGTATGTGGTTCTGTTGCGCAACACGGTGACTCAGATGGTCTACAAGCATGCAATCTCGACGGTTGTGCCGGCCAAGCCAGTTTCCTTACCGCTGGAGGCCAATGAGGCGAGCTGACCTTTTGGCAGGAGCAAAGTCCTGATGCGCGCTCTTGTGATTGGCGTTGATTTGGCTCACCCGGACTACGCTGCCCAGCATGAGGAGTTCAGGATGCTGGCGGTGAGTGCGGGCGCTGTCATAACGGCTGACATGACTGTCAAGCGTGACAAGCCTGATGCCGCATATTTCATAGGTACTGGCAAGGTGCAGGAGGCATTGGAGTTATGTCAGCTAGGTGAGGTGGAGATTGTTTTATTTGATCAGCCTCTCTCCCCGGCGCAACAGCGCAATCTTGAGCGAAAGCTTGGTGTTCGAGTGGTGGACCGTGTTGCGCTAATTCTCGATATTTTTGCACTACGAGCAAAAAGTCATGAGGGCAAGCTTCAGGTTGAATTGGCTCAGCTTCAGCATCTTTCTACGCGATTGACGCGTCTCTGGACCCACCTGGAAAGACAGCGTGGTGGTATTGGTATGCGTGGACCAGGCGAATCTCAGCTCGAGATGGATCGGCGCATGATTGGATCAAAGGTCAAGCTGCTCAAGGAGCGACTAGATCGTGTTCAGCGTCAGCGAGCAACCCAGCGCCGGGCACGGGCCAGAGGTTCACATTTTTCAGTATCGCTGGTGGGGTATACGAACGCTGGGAAGTCGACACTGTTTAATGCGATGACCCAGGCTGGGGCGTATGAGGCTGATCAGCTTTTTGCAACGCTCGATACGACGACACGCAAGCTCTGGATTGAGGGTGCAGGGCAAATCACGCTTTCCGATACAGTAGGGTTTATTCGTGACCTGCCTCACACTTTGATTGCAGCTTTCAGAGCCACTCTGGAAGAAGCCATTCATGCCGACCTTCTGTTGCATGTGGTAGACGCCGCGAGCGATCAGCGCGACGAGCAGATTGCCCAGGTTCAGCATGTGCTTGAGGATATCGGAGCGAGCGACATACCTCAGATTTTTCTTTACAACAAGATCGATTCCGCGGGACTGGAACCAAGGGTGGAGCGGGATGCCCATGGTACGATTCGGAAGGTTTACATCAGTGCGCGGCAACGCCAGGGCCTGGACCTTTTGCGGCAGACCATTGCCGACTTTGCATCATCTTCAGGAAACCATGCGACTTCTAACGAGAATATTCAATTTGAATGACCCCGGCTGGGGCCGCGGCTCTGGTGGTAAAAATGGATCGGAGCCGCCCAGACGCCCCAATCAGGATGGGCCGCCTGATCTCGACCAAGTGTGGAGCGACTTTAATCGAAAGTTAAGCAATCTGTTCGGTAAAGGCGGTGGCGGTGGATCCGGTCGTCCGAGCGGTTCGCCATCCGGAATGCCCTCTGGTCCGACACCTAAGCAGGCCAAGGCCGGGTTGGGAATTGTTGTGGCTGGAGCGATCCTTTTCTGGCTGGGGAGCGGTTTCTTTATCGTGC
Source organism: uncultured Orrella sp. (assembly GCA_964491995.1). Classification (GTDB taxonomy): domain Bacteria; phylum Pseudomonadota; class Gammaproteobacteria; order Burkholderiales; family Burkholderiaceae_B; genus Algicoccus. The sequence goes on along the minus strand of CAZBIN010000114.1, from coordinate 3,597 downwards.
AGGAAGGGCAGGTTGCGGTGATCACGCAATTTGGTGCTTATAAAAGCACTGCGCAGCCAGGATTTCAGTGGCGCATGCCGTATCCAATACAGTCGCATGAAGTCGTTGATGTTTCTCAGTTGCGTACGTACGAGAGCGGATTTCGGGGAAATGCCCGCAACAAGGTGCCTTCCGAAGCATTGATGCTGACGGAAGACGAGAACATTGTTGACGTCCAGTTTGTCGTTCAGTACAGGGTTCAGCCCGATGGTGGACCCGACTATTTGTTCAAGACACGTGATCCGGATGAGTCCGTTCATCAGACAGCCCAAAGCTCCATGCGTGAGGTGGTGGGAGGCCGAGCCATGGACTTCGTGTTGTACGAGGGTCGTACACTCGTCGCGTCTGATGTGCAAAAGTTGATGCAGCAGATCCTCGACAGGTATCAGACAGGCATTCTCATCAGTAGTGTGGCAATCCAGAATGTGCAACCACCCGAGCAGGTGCAGGCAGCGTTTGATGACGCAGTCAAGGCGGGTCAGGATCGAGAGCGTCAGATCAACGAGGGTGAAGCGTACAAGAATCAGGTCGTGCCACTTGCGCGCGGGCAGGCCTCCAGAATGCTCGAAGAAGCCGAGGGATATCGTGCGCGCGTGCTAGGTGACGCACAGGGTGATACATCCCGATTCCTGAGTGTTCTCGAGCAATATCGTCTCGCCCCAAGGGTTCTGCAGGAGAATATGTATTTGATGACCATGCAGGACATTTTCTCACGTGCAAGCAAGGTGTTTGTCGATACTCAGGACAGCAACAACATGCTTTACCTGCCTTTGGACCGGATCATGCAGCAGGCTGCCGGAAGGGAAGCGTCAAGAAACATGACTCACCCCGCCAGCACCATGACGCCGCTTCTTCAGCAAAGTTCGCCTTTGACCACCCAGTCTCCAGCGAACACTGCGAGAACGGCTCGACCGAGCCTGTCTGAGAATAATCCGGGTACGCTGTCGCGTGACCGTAGCGTGCGCTGAGGAGTCTGTGAATGAGTAATAAAATGACTGCCTTGCTAGTCGCCCTCGCTTTGGTCGCAGGGCTATTGTCTAGCACTATGTTCGTTGTGGGTGAGCGTAACTATGCCCTGGTGTTTGCTCTGGGTGAGGTCAAGCGAGTCATCCGCGAGCCGGGTCTGCAGTTCAAGCTGCCACCACCCTTCCAGAATGTGGTTTTGCTTGATCGCCGTCTTCTCACCATCAACACCTCGGAGCCCGAGCGCATACAGACATCCGAGAAGAAGAATTTGCTGATTGACTCGTTTGTTAAATGGCGCATTGCTGACCCGCGTCTTTACTATGTCACGTTTGCCGGTAATGAACGGGCTGCGATGGCTCGACTTCAGGCGCAGATTCGAGATGCGTTGAATGCTTCTGTGAACGTGAGAACAGTCAGAGATGTGGTGGCGCTCGAACGTGATCTGATCATGAATGAGGTTCTCACTAACGTCAAACGCCGTGCTGAGCCGCTGGGGGTAGAGGTGGTCGATGTCCGCCTGATGCGAATTGAGTTTGCGCCTGAGATTGCTGAATCGGTGTTTCGTCGCATGGAGTCGGAGCGTCTTCGCGTTGCTAACGAACTGCGCTCAATCGGTGCTGCCGAAGGTGAGAAAATCAGGGCAAGTGCTGATCGCGAACGTCAGCAAATCCTTGCTGAAGCATACGCCAGCGCTCAGGCGATCATGGGTCAAGGTGATGCCCAGGCTGCTGCTCTCTACGGTAAGGCGTATGGCCAGGATGCGGATTTTTTCAGTTTCTACCGCAGTCTCGAAGCGTATCGTGAGGCGTTCGGTGGGGTTAATGATGTGATGGTTGTAGATCCCAGTTCGGACTTTTTCCGGTATATGAAATCGGCCTCTGGGCAGCGATCGTCGCCTAAGGCTGCGCCGGCCCAGTAGGTCAGTCGGTAAACCTGGTCTGCGAAGCTCGCATGGCGCGCTATAATGCTGTGCAAGCTTTGAGATCGGATGATACGATTTGCTCGAAGTGGCGGCTTGCAGGGTTTTTGCCCCAAGCCGCTTTTCTTTTGCGCTTTTTGTTGTCCAGCTTTCATTTGTCTCCCTAGTCTCAGTCCTTTTCTGGATCCGCTTGGGCGGAACCATGTTGTTGCTCAAAAGGTGTGAAGACCTGCGAGCAATCTGCTTTCAGGGTTGGCGAGGTGGAGTGCTCTGTATTCTGAAGTCAGTTGTTGATATGTTTTGCTCGTTGTTTTGTTGCATTTCGTGGATGTGCGAGGTGCGTTACCTTTTTGATTTTGCGGACATACGATCCGACACAAGCCCGATATGAACGGCCACTGGCTACTACCTGAACATCTGGCAGACGTACTGCCCGCCGAGGCTCGGCGCATTGAAGAGTTGCGGAGATCGCTTCTCGATCTGTTTCGAACTTTCGGGTTTGAAACAGTATCTGCGCCAATGGTTGAGTACCTCGACTCCCTGCTGGCGGGTGCTGGAGAGGATCTTCGCCTGCGTACATTCAAGCTCGTGGATCAGCTTTCCGGTCGCACTTTGGGTCTTCGTGCGGACATCACGCCTCAGGTCACGCGCATTGATTCTCATCTGCTGAACCGTCAAGGCGTGACGCGCCTGTGCTATTGCGGTCCTGTGCTTCATACGCGACCCAATGGTCTTCTGGCTAGCAGAGAATTGCTTCAGATCGGTGCTGAAATTTACGGATACTCCGGGTTTCAAGCGGATCTGGAGATCATCCGTCTTGCGGCAGCGACTCTCGAGAGGGCTGGAATTGCTGATGCGCAACTGGTGCTTTGCCATGACGGTCTGATTCAGGCAATTATTGAATCGGATCCTTCTGCTCGTGCTCGCGCTGATCAAATTACCGCTTTACTTCGAGATAAAGATCTCCCGGGTCTTGCCCGGTTACGGGAGATCGATGGGGCCATCTTGCAGCAGACAGTCGATGCGTTGCACTGGCTCGCGAAACTTAATGGTGGGGTTGAGGTCATTGCTTTGGCGCGCAGCAAGCTGCCGGCGTCGGGTGCGATTTCAGAAGCGCTGGATACGCTGGAGTCTCTGGTCGCGGGGCTTGCGCAAGAGTCTCTGAGTATTGACCTTGCCGATGCAGGTCAATACGGCTATCACTCTGGCATTACATTTTCTTTTTATGCCCCGCGCTGGCATGATGCTCTGGTGCGTGGCGGACGTTACGACAACATCAGCAAAGCCTACGGCAGGGCGCGTCCTGCCACGGGGTTTAGTCTGGATCTGCGCCGGCTGGCAAGTCTGTTGCCTCCTGCCTCCCGGGTGCGTGTGATTCTGGCGCCGGCAGGCTACGATGCTGCATTGCTCGAAGTGATCGAACGGCTTCGTTCGCAGGGTGAAATAGTGGTTCAGTTGTTGCCGCAAGAATGCGCCGAACATGCGGAGTTCGAGATAGATCGTGAGCTGTCTCTCGTTGACGGTGGTTGGGTAGTCAAACCGTTGTACTGATAACCGATTGGGTTTGAGTGAATTTTATTATGGGTAAGAATGTTGTCGTAATCGGCACCCAGTGGGGTGACGAAGGGAAAGGGAAGATTGTCGACTGGCTTGCCGAGTCAGCGCAGGGGGTC
>CAZBIN010000113.1:2466-9651 GCA_964491995.1 uncultured Orrella sp. | reverse complement strand
CGCGTTACCGCGTCGTACCAGGCTTGCTGTCCAAGCACTATTACATGGAACCCGACAGCCAGTTCGCGGGCGGTATCTATTTATGGACAAGTCCAGAAGACGCGCAAGCATTTTTCACACCAGAATTTTCCGAGACGATCCGTGCTCGTTTCGGAGGCATGCCGACGGTGCAGGTGCTCGACTGCCCACTCACGCTGGACAACATCCACGCTGACCATCGCGTGTCCCCAATGCGCTGACCCCCTTGCACCCTATCAAAATTTGAGGCCCTGCCCGTCATGACCCCCAACTTCGTTTTCATCATCACTGACCAGCACCGCGCCGATCACCTTGGCTGCTATGGAAATCCGATTGTGCAAACGCCAAACATTGATTCGCTAGCCCGGCGCGGCTGGCGAGCGAACCGCTTCTACGTGGCCAACCCAGCGTGCATGCCCAACCGCGCGACGCTCATGACCGGTCGTATGCCTTCAGTGCATCGTGTGCGTTCCAACGGCATCCCGCTTTCGCAAGATGCAACCACCTTTGTCGAGTTGCTGGCCGCTGCTGGCTACCGAACAGTTTCCAGTGGCAAGATCCACCTGCAACCCATGCTGGGCGACGGCCCGATCCTGAAGAAGGCGACTGCGGGTGCGGCTGCGCCACCAAGTGAACTGAAAGACGCATGGCATGGACCAGATCGGCGCGACTACGACCAAGAGCGCATTAATCGCTGGCAAAGTGACCCGAACCACGATCTGACATTGCCCTATTACGGTTTCCAGGAGGTGTATCTCACGATGTCACACGCCGACGGAGCCCACGGTCACTACGGCCGCTGGCGCGAGGCGCGCAGGCCTGGTGCCGACAAGCTTGTAGGACCAGGCAACGCATTGCCCCAGCAAGGCATCAACGCACTCCAGGCCTGGCGCACCGCGGTACCCGAGGAGCTGTATTCGACCTCGTATATTAAAGACCAGGCAGTCGGCTTTCTTGAACGACACAAGGCACACGGTGAAGGTCAGCCATTTTTTCTGCACTGCTCCTTTAATGACCCGCACCATCCGTTCACGCCTCCCGGCCGCTATTGGGACATGTACGACCCCGAGAAGATGCCACTGCCTGCTGCGTTCGATGCTGCTCACGGTGTGCCCCCCCCACCGCTCGCGCACCTCATAGCAGAGCGTGATGAAGGCCGCTCCGACCGTGAGTCCTGGATGTTGCAGGCTGTGCATGAAACTGATGTGCGTGAAGCGATCGCTCTGACCTATGGCTCGATCACGATGATCGATGACGCAATTGGCGAGATCCTCGCAACGCTTGAGCGCCTTGGTCTGGCAGACAATACCGTGGTTGTTTTTACGAGCGACCACGGGGACTACATGGGAGATCACCAACTCATGTTTAAGGGACCGATCCACTATGACGGGTTGATACGGGTTCCCTTCATCTGGGCAGACCCTATGGGCAATCGTCGAGATGTCGCATCCAACGCACTCGCTGGAACAGTCGATATCGGTGCCACAGTGCTTGCACGTGCTGGACTCGCGCCATCGCATGGTACGCAGGGGCGAAGCTTGCTGCCCTTGATCGAGGACAACGTGGACTTGGTGCGACAAGGCATTGTGGTGGAAGAAGACAATCAGCGCGTCTTCCTTGGCTTTGATCGTCCGGTACGCATGCGGACCCTGGTGACAGACCGGTGGCGCCTGACTGTCTACCGTGGCGTTTCATGGGGTGAGCTTTATGACCTAGACCACGATCCGCTGGAGATGACCAACCTTTGGGACAGCCCGCAGCACGCACAAGACAAAGCACAGCTCATGTTTCAGCTGGTGCAGGAGATGGAGGACCTGGCAGACGACAGTCCGCTGCCAACTGCACGTGCATGAGAACGCGCCTGACACCCTGTTCAACAACCTTTCCCTCGAGACTTCAGCATAATGACCACACAAAGCCCACTTGCTACCCAGGCCATGACTCGCTTTCATGAGCTGCGAATGCTCATCGCAGGCCAGTGGACGCGTGGCACCGGAACGCGCGCCGAACCTGTGCTCGACCCATCGACCGAGACCTCGCTCGGCGACCTTCCTCTGGCATCTGAAGCCGACCTCGCACGTGCCGCCGAGGCAGCGCAGTCCAGTTTCTCCAGCTGGTCGCGCAGCAGCGCAATGGAGCGCCGGCGAATTCTCATGGAAGCTGCGCGCCTGATCCGGGAACGATCCGATCTCATCGCATGTGTCATGACACTAGAGCAAGGCAAGCCACTGGCGCAAGCGCACGGCGAAGTTATTGGCGCAGCCGAGATATTTGAGTGGTATGCAGAAGAAACGCGCCGCATCTACGGCCGTGTGATTCCGTCTCGCCAACCGAACGCACGCCACTGGGTGCAACATGAAGCGGTAGGACCCGTGGCTGCCTTCACACCATGGAATTTTCCGGCTCTGACCCCCGCACGAAAAATTGCTGGCGCACTCGCGGCAGGCTGCACCTGCGTGATCAAGCCGGCCGAAGAGACGCCTGCAACCGCCCTTGAGCTGGCGCGAGCCTGCCTTGACGCAGGATTGCCCGAGGGTGTGCTTAACGTCGTGTTCGGCGTGCCCGCAGAGGTCTCCGAGTTTCTCATTCGACACCCGGCGATTCGAAAGATCACATTTACGGGCTCTACACAGGTGGGCATGCAGCTGGCCTCGCTCGCGGCAAGACATGGTGCCAAGCGCTGCACAATGGAACTCGGGGGACATTCACCCGTGCTGGTATTTGATGACTGTGACATCGACGCGGTCGCTCAGGCCTGCGCGGCCTCGCGCTTGCGAAACGCCGGTCAGGTGTGTATTGCCGCCTCCCGTTTTTACGTTCAACGCAGTGTGCACGGGCGCTTTGTGGAGCGTTTCGCGGAAATTGCCGAACGCGTTGTCATTGGCTCAGGGCTTGCAAGTGCAACAACACTCGGACCACTCGCCAATGCCAGACGCTTCGAGGCGATGAGCGGATTTGTCGAAGACGCAGTCACCCAGGGAGCGAGTCTCGTGACCGGTGGTACACGTATCGGCGAGCGCGGCTATTTCTTTGCCCCCACGCTCGTCACAGGTGTGCCTGACAACGCACGCATGATGCGCGAAGAGACTTTTGGTCCGATCGCACCGGTGGTCGCATTCGAAACAGCCGAAGAGGCCTTGTCTCGCGCCAACGCCATGCCCTACGGACTTGCTGCCTATGCATTCACCGAGTCCGCGCGCACTGCACGTGTAGTCTCAGATGGTCTGCAGTGTGGCATGGTTGGCATTAATACCTTCGGTGTTTCGATCGCAGAAGCACCTTTCGGCGGCGTGCGAGAAAGTGGATACGGTTCTGAAGGCGGGACTGAAGGACTGCAGGCCTATCTCACAACGAAATTCGTCGCTCATATTTCCTGAGCGCGAAAAAATCCAATCACAACAGGAGACAAATCATGAAGCAAATCATTTCTTCTCTCTGCGTGACGGCTATTGCCGTGTTTGCCGCCACGTCGAACGCGCAGACTTTTCCGAATCAACCTGTGAATCTGGTCGTGAATTTCCCACCGGGCGGCCTCACGGATCTGATGGGTCGCTCCCTGGCACAAGCCATGGCTGAATCTTTAAAGCAACCTGTCGTGGTGCAGAACAAGGCCGGCGCCGGTGGTTCCATCGGAGTGTCTTATGTCGCGATGGCACCCAAAGCTGGCCACACGACCGGCTTCATCGCCGTGGCCGCACTCACGACCCTGCCCCAGATGCGCGAGGTCAACTACCGCATCGACTCACTCGACTACATCTGCCGCACCTTTGATGAACCGGTGTACTTGTTAGTCGCTCCAGATTCGCCATTTCAAAGCGTCAAGGAAGTGATCGACTACGCGAAAAAGCATCCCAACAAGCTCAACTACGCGACCGTTGGTCCGGGTTCGCTGCCACATCTGGCAGCACTCGATTTCACGGACAAAGCGCAGATCGACATGGCGCACATTCCCTATCAGGGCGAAGCGCCCGCCGTGACGGGACTGCTCGGCAAGCAGGTTCAGGTTTACTTTGGTACCAATGCGGTGGCAACCAATCAAAAGTTGCGACGCCTGGCTGTGGCAGCAAACAAGCGAAGCGAATCATCACCCACGACGCCGACACTCGCGGAACTCGGCTACCCAGTGATCCGTTCAATATCTGGCGGCATCGTCGCGCCCGAGGGCACTGATCCAGCGGCCCGCAACACACTGGAGGCTGCGTGCGCGCAGGCGGTCAAGGCCCCTCAGTATCAGGCCACGCTCAAAACGATTGGCGTACAAGGTGCCTTCGCATCGGGCGAGGATTTCAAGGCAAGTGTGTTAGCCGAGTCAGCCCGCAATCGCCTGGTGCTGAAAGAAGCCCAACTGCTGCTGAAGTAAGTGTTTGATGGAGATTCTCTTCTATCATCGTCCGGACGACCCGTGGAGTCATCTGTTGCTACAGGTTGTGCCGCGACTGTTGACGGCATATGACATCACGCTGCGTTGCATCACAGTGCCGTTGCCACCCCGCGAGTATTACCCGCGCCCCGACCTCGTGGGTCGTCATGCGATTCATGATGCGCGTGACCTTGTGCGGCACTACGTGCTCAAGTTTGATAGCAACGGTCATCCACCATGCACGAAACTCTCGGAACTTGCGAGTCGCAAGCTGCTCGGTGCAGAGCAAGATACTCGAGAGTATCTTGCTCTGGCGCGGCGCCTGGGTGATGCACTGTTTGCCGGAGCTGATGATCTCGTGCGGACACTTTGCGAAAGTGCGATGCCAGTGATCGAGGCGAAGGCGATGCTGGCAGCCCATCAACAACAACAGCTCGAAGGTGGGCACTACAACAGCGCCATGATTTCGTTTCAAGACAACTGGTATTGGGGGTTGGACCGGCTCTTGCATCTCGAACACGACCTGCTTGCGGCAGGCCGGCGGCGACCAAACGCCAGCGTCGGCGTGCTGTGTAAGCGGCCGCACAACGAAGTGATCTATGACGATCTCGATGTGGACAGCCCATCGTCGACATCGCTGCCAATCGAGATCGACTTCTTTTGTTCCTTTCGAAGTCCGTATGCATATCTTGCCGCACAACGTTGCTTTGACCTGCAACAGCGATACCCTGTGCGCATCCGCCCACGTCTCATCCTGCCAATGAAAATGGCAGGATTCACGATTCCAGCTATCAAGGCATCGTATTTCCGTGCAGACCCGGCACGAGAGGCGCTTCGACACGGGTTACGCTTTGGCAACTTCTGCGACCCATTTGGCATCGGACTCGAACGTGCAATGGCCTTGGTCGAGCCGGCACGGCAGGCCGGTCGACTCGAACCGTATCTTCTTTCGGTGATGCAGGGGGTCTGGGCTGACGGTATCGATACCGCGACAGACGCGGGCCTTAGCCATCTCGTCGAGCGTGCGGGGCTCGACTGGTCTTCGCTACGCCAGTGTCTTACCGACCAGAGCTGGCGAGCCTGGGCCAGTGACAATCGTGCCGAACTTGAACAGCTAGGGCAATACGCAGCCCCTACCTGGCGGCTTGGTCGCTGGGTGACATGGGGACAGGACCGACTCTGGATGATCGAGCGCGAGATCGCAGCACGTATCGCACGGATCTCTTCTGCATGCAGAACGGGCCATGCTACTGCCCAGTACCGCATCTCGTCACACCATCCTACAACCTGGACCCTGCCCGACCAGAACGGAGGGACGCCTGCGACCTCTTTGTAGAACCGGCCTTGATCCCCAAATCCTAACGCCCCATTTCTGGTGAACTCAATCACCGACTTGGTAGGTAAATAGAATTTGCTAGTTTTGCCGGTTCAGACTTGCACGCTCACACCCAGTCTCACTTCAACAGCCAACTGGCTACAACAAGCCCATCGGTTGCTCGCCTTGTTCGTAGACAACGTGAGCACGACCTACAAGCAACGGATCGATCGCAGCGATGTTGTTGAGATCCTTTTTGTCATAACTGATCTTGTGTAGAACATACCGCATCGCATTCAGGCGTGCCCGTTTCTTGCAATCGGATTTGATGACGGTCCATGGTGCCTCCGCGGTGTCCGTGTGATAGAACATGGACTCTTTGGCTGCCGTATATTCGTCCCACTTATCTAACGAAGCGAGATCAATCGGTGAAAGTTTCCATTGCTTCAGCGGATGGATGCGTCTTTCCTTGAAACGTCGTCGCTGTTCTTCACGGCTAACAGAGAACCAGAATTTGACCAGATGAATCCCGCTACGGGTCAGATTGCGTTCGAACTCAGGCACCTGACGAATGAACTCTTCACACTCTGTGTCAGTGCAGAATCCCATGACGCGTTCCACGCCGGCACGGTTATACCAGGACCGGTCAAACATCACGATTTCACCGCTCGTGGGCAGATGCTGAATATAGCGCTGGAAATACCACTGTCCTTTCTCGATGTCAGTAGGTTTCTCCAGTGCGACGACGCGAGCACCCCGAGGATTGAGGTGTTCCATGAAGCGTTTGATTGCACCGCCTTTTCCGGCCGCATCCCGCCCCTCAAACAGTATGACAACCTTCTGGTTCCTCTCCTTAACCCATGCTTGCAGTTTCAGGAGCTCGACCTGTAACTGATATTTCGCCTTTTCATATGCCTTGCGAGACATCAGGTTTCGATAGGGATAACCACCTTCACGCCAGTTACTCGAAAGCTCCTCGTCAGGCTTCAGATCGACTTTGTCAGTTGAACCAACACCAGGCTCCACCGGATTGAGCAGTGCACGCCGTAGCACCATCGCATCATCTGGCGAAGCGCCTTGCATGATTGTCTCGAGTGCTTGAGCCAGTTCATGGGTTTTACCGGGGAGCAAACCACGGATGATATCCCGAACGGCGACCTCTTGCGCACTCTGTGCGGCAACCGTTGCTTCCACAGGCGTGTTTCGTGCGACGGAGCGTTCGCTAGTGGCAGCCTGAACGTCCCCGGACCGCACACGTCTGGGCCTGCCTGGCGTCGTTGATGGTCTTTTTTTGGCGTTCACAGATGAACCTGCGGACTTGACGGCTTTGGTAGATCTCGAGTTTGTCATCCGCAGCTTCTCCTGATTGTGCGTTGTTCAATAATTAAATTTTCGCGCAGATGATTACGATAAAGCCTGCCATGGGGATGGTCCGTTTGACTTACATCATGTCTTGCACAGCAGGTGTCACACTCCGCACGAGAGTCCACAA
>CAZBIN010000113.1:0-2456 GCA_964491995.1 uncultured Orrella sp. | reverse complement strand
CGTCCAGACACATTTTCTCGGAGATCTGGCATGGCCAAAGGAAGCACTGCCTGTTGCATAGCAAGCAAAGCCCGCAGGCATACAACTCTGTCGTCACGTTGGCCAATATGTGCCGTATTGCCTGGAACTGACTGATCAGCTGGCCATGCTGCACTCTTGTCTGAGCGTACTCTATAGGGAGCCCGAAGGCATACCGACCGAAAGCGAATCTTGATTAGAAAGTGAGGCAAGCGGTTGAGGGTCTCGCGATCTCCGGGCGGGCCTACCTCCGATCAACGATGGCGTCGCCGAGAAAAAAGTCTGCCGACTTTTCTGCATCGAACCTGCGTCGATCAATGGGCAGTCCTTGCGTGCGCGTGGCAGGCCGTCGGCTTCCCATCCAGAATTTCTCGATGTCGAGTTCTCGCAACTGTCACCGTCCCGGATGGGTGCCTCTCGGCCCGAAAGGGGCCCCTCTTTCGAGTAGCCGAAGATTTTTTGCCGTCATATTCGAATAACCCGTACACCCTGCCGTTGCGGTGACGCTGTGACAAACATCATCTTACAAAGCGGCACAACGAAAACCCCTCCCGAGACATCAACGTGCGCAGGGAGGGGCTTATCACTACCGGCAATTTGTCGTTTGAGTCAAACTCGTGAGAAGTGGTCAGGATCTACGACGATCTTCGAGACTCCACAGAACTTGCACTCAGGCAAACTCTGGTGGGACTGCCGTCTCCCGCATCACTGCCTCAGGAGTTCGGTACTGGTCTGCCATCTTGCGTTCTTGCTCAGTCAGAAGCTGTGCTTGCATATAAGCACCGAGATGGCGGGCATGCTCAACGATCTGGCGACCAAAGCTCACCCGGGCCCGGCTGTATTCCAGCAGACCGTCCACGATTCCCCGGTGGTTGATTTGTGTGAGTAACTCCACCGCATCGTCTGACGCTTTGGTGACACCCATCCCGCAGTGCGGCCTTGCTACAAAAGCAGAATCGCCAAGCAGACCAACCCGGCCAAACGCCATGGACGTCGATTCAAGGTCGAGAATCGGTTGAAAAAAAGCCTGCGGCGTCTTGGTCACGACCTCCACAAACTGGGGTGCCAGAACATCTCTGGCATGCTCGCGCATCTGAGCAAGCACCTCACGCCGGATCAGCGGTGGCGGGATGCCTTGATGGTGCACGCTTCCCTGAGCATCAGTACACAATTCAATGAGTTGTTGCTTGTCGACGGGCATGTACCAGACAAAGTTGTATCGACGCGCGCCAACGTCAAGGGCATTACCAATACCGGCAACGGGATAGGCCACCATCTGCTCTGCCTCTGGCAGGCAGAAGCCAAGGTAGCTGAACAACTCGTCGCGGGTCTGAGCCGACAGATCCTTTTCATCGACCAGACCACGCCAGGCGACGTAGCCAGCATACTGGGGCTGAGCTTCCGGCAGGTACTGCTGGCGCACAGTCGACCGAACGCCGTCGGCGCCGATCAGCATGTCGCCGACCTCACTGGAACCGTCAGAAAAGAAAGCAGTCACGCTGTCTGCGTCCTGCTCCGCGTGGGTGAAGGCGCGACCTGAGTGGTAGACAGAATCGGGAAGATTGTCACGTAACAAGCGATAGACGTGTCCCCAACTGGTCATGATCTGCGGATAGTCACGTTGACCAATAATTTGACCAGTCAGATCCCAGGTCGCTCTGCCCTTAACCGGAACGCCGATTCCCGCTGTAGAGGGTATACCGATGTCTTTGAGCGTGCGCAACATCGATTCGTGGGTGGCAATGCCCGCCCCCCGCTCATCAAGCTTTTCTGATACTCGCTCGAAAATATCAACTTTAAAGCCATTTCGATAGAGCAAATTCGCAACAAACAGCCCGCCCAGAGACCCACCAATGATCAGAATTCGTTTCATTTCCCCTCCTGACTAGATGTTCATCTGTTGGCGCTCTGCGCTTCTTCGGAAGAGTAATTCAACTCGATCGTGACATCACTCGGGTCTGTCAGAAACACTTGGTGCAAACCGAGAGACGGGACGGTTCTTTCTATGAATTCCACCTTGAGATGCGCGAGGCGCTCACGCATTTCTGTAAGCCCTGTCGCAAAAAACGCGATGTGATCAAGTGTCCCTGTGCCCTGCAAGTTATCGGCTGGCTTGTCCCCGAGGTACGCGTTCACAGCCTCCCGATCCTTCAAGTTGACGTCAATGATGTGAACAATCCCAAACTCGCTTTCGTCTCCGCCCCGATATAGCCAAAGGCCAGGAAACTTGAAATCAGGCCGGTACCCCACCTTGAAGCCCATGACCTCTGTGTAGAACTTGCGTGACGCTTCCAGATCAGTTGTCCGGATCGAGTAATGCGCGAGCTTCTGGATGCACATCTGATGTCCCTCCTCAGTCGAAGGGTTTCAATATAAATAATCATATGATAAACATCAAGCAGAATGTATGCAGTTTTTATGATTGACGAATCCGGCGC
>CAZBIN010000112.1:0-9722 GCA_964491995.1 uncultured Orrella sp. | reverse complement strand
CATTGTGGCCGGAGGTCTTTTCATGCCAAGCGGTCAGCAATTGAAAAAGGTCAGACATGCAATCGCCGCAGACTCAAGACCTTTTCATGATCTTTTTTGTGATCAAACATTTAAAGCACGTTTTCAGACCGGATTTTCCACGCAAAGTGCCAGCGCGAGAACGCCCCGCGGCTTTGACCCCGACCATCCCGACAAAGAATTGCTCAGGCTGAAAGCATTTCTCGTGATCAAGAAGCTATCTTTGACTGAGTTCACGTCCGACACACTTGCACTTTCTCTTGTCGAAGACTTTAAACAGTTGATTCGTCTGAACCGCTTGCTTGAAGCAGCACTGGAGCAAGCATAGATCTGCGGGAACTATTTGTGCAATTGTTCATCTGCTCTTGATCTGCTTCTCACAGAGGTTCAGTCGTGTCACTGCAAGTCGTCTGGTTCAAGCGAGATCTTCGAATTGTTGACCACGAGGCGCTGTTTCGCGCCTGTTCAGCAGGTCCGACTGTGTGCTTCTACACCATCGAACCTCATTACTGGGCACTGAGCAACACCAGCAATCGCCAGTGGCTTTTTGTGCGAGAGTCTCTGGAAGATCTTGCCGGACAACTCGCAGCACTTGGAGCAACGTTGATCGTTCACCAAGGCAACGTCCTGGATGCATTGCGAAGTTTCAAAGACGAGTTTGGTTCTTTCACCTTACACAGCCATGTTGAAACCGGCATAGGCTGGACGTTTGAACGTGACAAACAGGTCACCGCCTGGTGCCGTTCCAACCACTGCCCGTGGTATGAGTACGCACAGAACGGTGTGTGTCGCCCGATCCAGGCCCGTAAAGCGGGTTTCAAAGCTTACTGGGATCTTTGGGCTGCAAGCCCACGCTTTCCCGTGCCGGAGCACGCCACATTTGTCGTGTCAAAGTCATTCCAGTCATCGGGTCTGCAAAGCCTCGCGCCAGATCAATGGCCCCTTGACGTCTGTTCTGATTCATATCCATGCACACAACGCCAGACAGGTGGGCGCAAGGCCGGGCTCGCCGTGTTCCAGGATTTTCTGAGTAATCGGGGACAAGCCTACAGCGGCTCGATCAGCTCACCCCTGACAGCAGAGTCAGGCTGCTCACGGTTAAGCCCCTACTTGACCTATGGCTGCCTGAGCCTGAAGGAGATTGTCCAGCGCACGATGGTCGCACAGGACAAGGCCAGTTCCCGGCCATGGAGCAAAAGTCTGGCCGCATTTGCCAAACGACTGCACTGGCACTGTTACTGGATACAGGCGTTTGAGAGTGCCTGCCATATGGAGTACGAGCCGCTAGTGCCCCATATGGCCCAGCTGAACCGGCCCTACGATCAGAAACGGTTTGATGCCTGGCGCACAGGTCACACGGGTTGGCCACTGGTCGATGCCTGCATGCGCTATCTGCACCATCATGGATGGATCAACTTCCGGATGCGCGCCATGCTGGTGTCGGCAGCAACCCACTCTCTGTCACTTCCATGGAAGCCGGTTGCCGACTGGCTGGCACAGCAGTTTGTGGATTTCGAACCTGGCATTCACTACTCCCAGATACAGATGCAAAGCGCAATGTCCGGCGTCACTGTGCTGCGCATGTACAACCCGGTCACTCAAGCCATGAGACTGGATCCACAAGGAGACTTTGTCAGAAGGTGGGTGCCTGAACTTGCGAATGTCAGCAACTTCTGGATTTTTGAGCCCTGGAAAATGACACCCAATCTGCGCCAGCAGGCCGGATGGACGCAAGCGTTTTCCTATCCGGTTCCGCTGGTGGATTTCGAGGTTTCGCACCGGGAAACCAAAGCTGCGATCACAGAGTTGAGGGCCGCGCATCCAATGGGAGCTGCGCAAGCATTTGTCGAACGCAATACCCGTCAGACATCAACACAGGCAGCAAGTCGTCAAGCAAGCCCAAAAGCGTCAGGAACATCATCACGAGACAAACCCGCACGAGCCCGGACAAAGAAGCAAACAGCGAATCCCGCGCAACTGACTCTGTTTTAACTTTGCGCGGCGATCTCCTCGAAAATTCAGCGGCCTGACTCCCACCTCGCCACAAACGCCCCATTCGGGGTGGGCGGCAGATCCCAGCGCGCGGGTGTGCGGGAGAACTGTGCAACGGGAGCAAGCTGTTCAAGCTCACCAAATACAGACATCCGGCGCTCGGTCACCGGGCGCAAAGTATGCGCAAAATGCTTACCACGCAAGGATGTATCGCGCTCCTGGAGTCCAAGCTGCTGAACCCACATCGAGGTTCGCGTCAGACAGACTTTCACGTGATAGCTACCCCCTTCCTTCGCACGACGCAGCAAGGCAAGCATGGCGCCTGTCGCACCGAGATATCCTGTCAGGTAATCATTGAGCAAATAGGTAGGCACCAGACTCGGACGCCCGTCCAGTCCCTCGCTAACTGCCAGACCGCTAACAGTCTGACCCAGCTGCTCAAAACCGCCTCGCGTCGCCCATGGCCCCTGATCACCAAATGCACTGACCGAGACATAGACAATACCGGGCCGGATCCGCGCCGCATCGCTGGGACCGACGCCACGTCCGCCGAGACTGCCATAGCGCCACGACTGAACCACAACATCGGCACTGGCCATCAATTGCTGCGCCCGCGCGTGATCGAGCGGATCATTCAAATCAAGGAACGCGGATCGCTTTCCGATATTGGTATCAATTGTTTGTCGCAGAGGATCCTGTTTCAAGGGTGGATCAAGGCGCAGCACTTGAGCACCGTGTTCAGCCAGAGATCTCGCCACTACCGGACCTGCAATCACATGCCCAAAATCCAGTACACGCAAGTGATCCAGAGGTCGACTGCCAACGGCCATTTGTTCTGGTGGTCCATCGGCAATCTTTTCAATCTGGATAAGCGGCGTGGTCTCTAACCAGGCACCCTGGGGATGCACCTTCCACTCTTGTTCGGTCCGTGCATAAGCACCTGGAAGTTTCTTCTGTTCGAATGCGCGTTCGAGGTCCTCGGCGTTATAGCGTCGGATGGCCTGAGACAACGCAGACGGCGTATTGGCACAATCGAGCAGTTCGAGAACCCCATCTCGTAGGTGGGGATAAGGGCCCACAGGAAAAAACCAGCGTGCATCCTTGGTCTGATAAAAGTCAGACCTGAGCTCAGCCATCATGGCAAGCGCGGGCAAAGACTTTCCGTTTTGCTTCAGAAACTGTCCCGGATTCAAAGCACTGGCTGCCTGCATCCAGTCAATACCGACACGTTGTCGATCCCCACTCGCATAGGCCCACCAAGCCTCGACTGCCAGGGCGTATGCGCCAATAGCACTGGCACTGGCCACAGCCAGCTTGTGAGGACTGTCAAACGAGGGTAAGTCTCCAAACAGCGATAGTTGTTCGATCGCCTGGACACTCAACTCTCGATCATGGGTCGAGAGGATCTCTCCTATCGCAGCCCTAACGTCACTTTGTGCTGCTTCCTTCGTCTTCATGAACTCTCCACTGATCTGCCGTGAGCGTGATCACAAAAGACCCACAGAGAAAATTTGATGCTGATACGATTTAAATACGCCAGGCAGATTGCAGTCTGGAGTGTCAGAAATCTACCTGAACGTCCCATAACACCTCAGTCTTCCGCGTACTTTTTGTCGAACTCCCACACTTTCGGGAAACCAATCATTTTGTTGAACTCGGAAAACTCATACATCGGTGTTGCCGAAGTCACTGTACCGTTCCTCTTCAAGTCACTATAGGCTGTATGCAGGCCTGCTGCGCATGACAAAAAGCCGGCAGCCGGATGAATGACGATGGTGTAACCAAGAGCCTTGAGCTGGTCTGCTGGCAACACTGGCGTCTTGCCCCCTGTCACCATGTTGGCCAGTAACGGCTTATTCAATGCCTTGCAAACTTTGCTCATTTCCTCAACAGACTCTGGCGACTCGACAAACAGAACGTCAGCACCTGCTTCGCCATATCTCGCCGCGCGCTCAATCGCCTCATCGACACCCAGGCTGGTCCTTGCATCGGTTCTTGCGATGATCAGAAAGTTCTCATCCTTTCGGCTGTCACATGCGACCTTGATCTTCTTGACCATATCAGCGGTCGGCACCACACGTCGGTTAGGCGTATGACCACACTTCTTGGGAAACTCCTGGTCCTCAAGCTGTATTGCATAAACACCGGCCTTTTCGTAACCCATCACCGTATGGGCGACATTGAGCAGACCACCATAGCCCGTATCCGCATCTGCAATGACCGGTGTCGATGTGAGATCACAGAATCTGGCAATGCGCTCGATCATATCTGTGTATGTGGCGATACCCGCATCCGGTAAACCCAGATGGGAGGCCACAGTGCCGTATCCAGTCACATAAAGCGCATCAAAGCCCATCTGGTCAGCCATATGTGCCGAAATCATGTCATAAATGCCAGGGGCAACAGTCAGCTGCTGGCTTTTGATTCTGGCAGCAAATTCCTTGCGATTCATTGATTTTTCTCCTGTGAGTTCAACTGTGGTCTAGGACACTGCAGCCATGGGTACAGACTGGCTGCCTTACGCTCATACTCCTGAATCTGTCCAGTCCTGGCCAGAGTCATATCAACTTCTTGAAGACCTTGGGTCAGCATGTTGCTGAAAAAAGGGTCCATCTCAAATGTGTAACTGGCCGGTCGCTGGCTTCGGATACACTTGCTTTGAATATCAACATGCAACATGGGCGAGCTCGCGACATCGTTGCGCAAATCGTTCCAGCCATCGGTCAGGCGTAGAACGGCGAGTCCATTGTTGATAGCATTGCCGTAAAAAATATCCCCGAAACTCTTGGCGATGACTGCCTTGAACCCATTATCAATCAGGGCCCAGACCGCATGTTCGCGTGATGATCCGCACCCGAAGTTCTCTGTGGCAAGCAAAATTTTCGGGCCGTTTTCTGTCCCATGCACGCCATCAAGTGCCTGACGCTCCTCGTCGGAGATCTGTTCCAGAAAGTCATGAAACAACAACCCCTGGAATCCGTCCTTTCTGGCACGATATAAAAACCTGGCAGGAATCACCTGATCCGTATCGACATGGTCCCTGAGTATTGTCAGGCAGCGTGCATCAATCTGGCTTACTGGTTCGAAACGCATCACCACATCTCCCGAACATCTGCCAGATATCCCGTCAGCGCACTAGCCGCTGCTGTCAACGGACTGGTCAGATGAGTTCGGCTTTGGGGTCCCTGGCGACCCATGAAGTTTCGGTTTGAGGTCGAGACACTGCGCTTTCCTGGTGCGATCCCATCACCGTTCATGGCAACACACATCGAGCATCCAGGACTACCCCACTCAAACCCCGCTTCACGGAATATACGCTCAAGGCCCTCTTTCTGCGCCTGTCTCTGCACGGCCATAGAGCCAGGCACGACCAGTGAGGGCACCTTGACTTTCTTGTTGACTTTTTTCAGCAGATCCGCTGCCAGCCTGAGATCTTCAATCCTGCTGTTGGTACACGATCCGATGAACACCTGATCCACAGGGATCTGGTTCAGACGCTGCCCTTGCTTGAGCCCCATGTAGTCCAGCATCTGGACGACCTGACTGCGATTCTGAACCTCAAGGTCCTTTAGTTGTGGAACGGCGCCAGATATGGGCAGCGCGGTTTCGGGTGAGGTCCCCCATGTCACCGAAGGCTCAATCAACGCAGCATCAACGTGAATGCTGCGATCAAACTCTGCGCTTTCATCAGACATGAGCGTTCGCCAGTGTTGCACCGCCTGTGGCCACCAGTCTTGTGCCGGCGCATAGACCCTGCCCTGCACATAATCGATGGTCTTCTGGTCTGGTGCGATCATGCCTGCCTTGGCCCCAGCCTCGATCGACATGTTGCAAACCGTCATGCGCGCTTCAAGCGACAATGACTCAACGGCAGAGCCTCTGTACTCGATCACACAGCCAGTACCACCGCGTGCACCAATCATGGCAATAAGAGATAGAATCAGGTCTTTCGAACACACCGCAGGCTCGAGCTGTCCCTCACAGTTCAAAGCCAGGGTAGACGATTTCTGCTGCCAGATGGTCTGGGTACTGAGCACATGAAATATTTCTGATGCCCCGACACCAAAGGCCAGACTACCCAGCGCACCATGCGTGGCCGTATGACTGTCTCCGCAGACCACCAGACTGCCTGGAAGGGTCAGCCCGAGCTCAGGTCCGACAACGTGCACGATTCCTTGATGGTCTGTCCCCTGCCCAAAACTGTCAAACCCGTATTTGAGTGCGCGACTGTCAAGGAAGGGCCCCAGGCGAGCGATAGCTTCTGATCTGGGGATACTCGCACGGGTCGCGATGTAATGATCTTCCATCCCGAAGGTCAGGTCTGCCCGACGCACCGAGTGCCTGGCGTCTTCCAGGAAATGAAAACCCTGAAAACATGCGTCATGCACATAATGTCGATCAACATAGAGCAGATCGCTGCCATCGCCACGCCGATCGATGACGTGAGCATCCCACAGTTTGTCGTAGAGCGTCTGGGCTGCCATATCAGGCTATCGTCATGCCGTGAAACTGCGCCGCACGTCGCGTGTAATCCTGCTTTTTTTCGTCATAAAGCTGCCCTTTGATGCCACCCCGAACAGAACCTGCACGATGATCGTGAAACGCCTGCGCCATAGAAGGTGACAACGGTTGACTGTTGGGCGTTGCGATCCAGGATCTCAGAAGACTGCGTTTTCTCTCGGGCTCGTCGTAATCTTCATAGGCCGTCCGGGAGTGCAGCACAACATGATTATTAAGAATCTGAAAATCCCCCGGAATCAATCGCATCTCGAAACAGAACTTCGGATCCACAGCATGCTCGTCAAGCCAGTCCATGGCCTTTTGCTGCAGGTCACTCGGCGCAGATGCCCCCTCATGCAAGTGAGCGTACTTGATGTGGTTACGCGTGTAGCGGCAACTAAACCAGCCTTGTTCAAAAGCCACCACCGGTGTCTTGTAATAAGGCAGTTCGTCGGGAGCTTCTTCCTTCTGACGCGAATAGTAAAGTGGTTGCATCAAGGCCTCGGCCAACTCGGGATGCTGCTGCTTGAGCTCTTCAAAAAGGGCCCTCGAGGAACAGGCTTTGCTGATACCGCCCGACTTGGCATCCTGGATGCACAGCAAACCAACCAGGTCTCCAAAATCAACATGAAAGTCGAGCTCTGAGTTGGTGTTGTAGCCTCGGCCGCCTGCTGCCTTATACACACCCCCGGTGTTCTTGACATGGTTCAGCAGCGCGCTGTCCTTGCCCTGCGGTCTGAGCACACCCAAATGGTTGGTAAAACCCCAGTAGAGCGCCTTGATTTCCTCCTCCGTCAAGCCCTCGATCGGAAAGCGCTTCATCACCACAATCCCGAAGCCCCGCTGCAGTTGCTCAAACAAATCCGCCATCAGGGCTTTGATGTCACCAAAATCAAAATCTGCACCGATCGATTCCTGGTACGGTTTGCCCGTCTTGAGAAACTTCTCCAGTCCTTGACGAATGGACTTCCTTTCCGCATCGGTCAGCGGGCGCACCCATTGCGTCGATGACCGCATATCCTCAGCCAGCCATGCCTTAGGCTGTTTGACCTCGATGGCCTGTCCTGCAGTAGACATTCTCAGGTACTCCTTTTAATTCAGATCGATGAGTGAAATCTTGTGCCTAAAATTCAAGTTGGTCATCCCATACCGCTTGCGGCATGGGCAAGCCCGCAAAAATTCGATTATCGAGCGCAGGGTTAGGATCAACACCGATTCTCAGCAGCAAGACAAGTTCAAGCTGCCTCAGGTGCTGACCCGCATGCCAGGTAGTTCGCTCCAGAAAATCGTGCACTGACTGTGGACCGTAGTAGAGGTCTACCGTCTGGTTTATGTCCCTGATCGGAAGACCCTGACGAGTCCATCGATCAAAGGCTGTCGCCACCGACTCCGTAAAATTCAACAAAGATTCCGAGGTCGAATACTGGATCGGCAGCGGATGGTCGTAGTCCTCAAACACCAGAACGTGGCCGTGCTCAGTCACTTGCAAAAAATAATGAACAATCTCGGCCACATGACATGCCAGTCCCCCAAAACTGCGAGGGCGGTCAGGAAGCATCTCGGCGAAACGCTCATCCGGAATCTGTCGGACATAAGAGGACAGAACCCCCAGAATTGCCTGAACCTTGACTGAGAGCTCAAAAGGGGACAACCTGGTCGTTGGCAATGTTCCGATGCCCGCCAAAGCATTGACTTCCGATAACACCAGGCCATCGCACCATTGGGAACCACGCGCCAGGATAGGCACTCGCCTGAGTCCAAGTCGCATCAGTTCAGCCATACCTTGCTCATCAGCCAGCACGTTGACAGAGCGGAACTCCACGCCTTTAGAGATCAGATACTCTTTGAGATGCAGGCAGCTGGTGCAACCGGGCTGCCAGTAAACCGTAAGATCCGAGTTTTTCATGCTTTTGCAGCCTCTCTGTTTCTGGCACGTTGTCGCAGCAAACGCAACACCAGCGGCACCAGACTGACCGCAAGGACACCGAGCAGTAACAGACTCAGAGGTCTGTTCAGAAAAATCGAGATCGACAATTCTCCCGCCCCCTGAAAAGTACGCATCAACTGCCCATCAAGAATCGGGCCCAGAATCAGTCCGAGGATGACCGCAATGAGGGGATAGTCAAATTTTCTTAGAATGATCCCTATCACTGCAAACACCAGCATGATGTAAACATCGAACATCAACAGCTTGACCGCATAGGTACCGACTATCGAAAACAGAGCAATCAGGGGAATCAGAATAGTTGTCGGGACATCAATGATCTTGGCCGCGTAAAAAGAAACTAGCAAACCGAAGAACAGCAGCATGAATGAAGCAAAAACCTGTGCTGACATAACGCCATATAGCAAAGGTGCATTATCCAGAAACAGCCTTGGCCCAGGAATCAACCCTTGCAACATGAAACCACCAATCAGAACCGCTGTGGCCAAGCCACCGGGGATTCCAAGCGAAAGCATCAGGGCCAGTGCGCCGCCCTCGGAGGCATTGTTGGCCGCCTCGGCACTGATGACACCTTCAGGCTCACCTTTACCGAAATTCTCTCCGTTCTTGGAGTATCGCTTGCCCTCGTTGTAACTGACCACACTCGCAACCGTTCCACCCGCCCCCGGCAGACCGCCAATGAGCACGCCAATAATGCTGGCTCGCAACAACGTCACAGGATGCTTTAAAGTACTTCGGAAGCCACTGAGTAGCTGTCGAAGGTGCTCCGTGTTTGAGACCGCTGCGTCTGGCGCTCTGCCCGCAACGTATGTTCGTCTCAACATCAGAAAAAGCTCTGAAAACCCGATCAATCCAATCAGTGCGGGAATCAGAGGTATGCCGTCCAGCAATTCGTAGAAGCCCCAGGTTCCGCGAGTTGAACCGGCATTGGTCATACCGATCGTTCCCAGCATCACACCGAACATCCCGGCAATTGCAGCTTTCAGGAAGCTCGTGTGCAGAGATGCAATCACAGTCAGACCAATCACGCCGACCAGAAACAGCTCGGGTGGCCCAAAACTGAGAGCAAACTTGACTAACAGCGGCATGATAAGAATCAGAAACAGAGCGCCAATCAGGTTTCCAATGGCGGAAGACGCCACGGCCACGCCCAACGCTTCGTTGCCTCGCCCGGCCTTGGTCATTGGGTACCCATCCAGACCAGTCACAATAGCCTGTGGAGAACCCGGGATATTGATCAAAATAGCCGAGATCGAACTACCAAAGT
>CAZBIN010000111.1:0-9759 GCA_964491995.1 uncultured Orrella sp. | reverse complement strand
CAAAGAGCTTGGCCTGTGGGCGCTTGATGCACCTGAGGAAATGGGCGGAGCCAACCTGCCAGCTGTGCCACTGGTGGCCATCAACGAAGAACTGGGTCGCACGATCACGCCGTTTACGTTTCCGCCTGACTCGCCCAACCTGCACATGATGATGGCAACTGCCACGCCTGAGCAGCGAAAGAAATATCTTGAACCCTATGCTGCTGGCACCGCAAAATCAGCCATTGCGATTTCTGAACCTAACGCCGGTGGCGATCCCTCTGGCATGATCACCCGCGCCGAGCTTGTTGGCAACCAGTGGGTTATCAATGGTCGCAAGATCTGGGTCAGCCGTGTTCCGTATGCCGATTTCACGATCGTCATGGCACGCGTCGGTCAAGGCAAAGGGCATGAGGGTATCAGTGCCTTCATCGTGGAAAAAGGTACGCCAGGCTTCGAGATCTTGCGTGAAATACCCATGCTGGCAGGTCACCGGACATATGAGCTGGCTTTCGAGGATTGCCGTATCCCGGCCGAGAACATACTCGGTGAAGTCGGGGCAGGTTTTGCGCCCATGCAGCTGCGTCTGAACGTACGTCGCCTGCAGTTGGGTGCCTGGTGTCTGGGCATGTCACGGCGCGCACTCGAGATGATGTCTGCGCACGCCAAACAACGTACGACGTTTGGCGCGCTACTGGCAGACCGTCAGGCCATTCAGTGGTGGATCGCAGATGCACTCATCAAGATGCACGCATGTCGACTGATGGTTCAGGAAGCGGCTCGCAAGCAAGATGCGGGTGAGGACATTCGCACCGAAGCTTCAATGATCAAGGTCTATGCCACTGAAATGGCGGCCGAGATCATTGATCATGCCATGCAGACATTCGGCGCCATGGGTGTGACCAAAGAGCTTCCGCTGCATCTGATGGCTCAGCGTACAAGAGTGATGCGTGTCTATGAAGGACCTTCAGAGGTTCATCGCATGTCGCTGGCCAAGCGCTACCTCAAGAGCATCAAGTGATCTGTCAACACTAAGTATGGATCTGCAACCTGCCATCCGGTCAGCGACTTTACCGGATGGCAGATTGTTCAGGGACATGTCCTGCAGCGATTTCGCTTTTCATCAGGCCTGGCATGCTCGGGCCCTGCAGCCCGAAACACCAGATCGCAGAAGGCAATCGTTTCAAAGTGATGGCACTGACAGTCAATTGGTGTCCACGACATCACAACACCTATAAAGACACAGGGGACTTGCACGTGACGCAAGCAGCAAAAGCAACACTTCCGAACCAGCCTCTGGCCGGGGTTGTCGTGGTTGACCTGACCCAGGTTTACCAGGGACCTTACGCAACATTTCTGATGGCCAAAGCAGGTGCAGAAGTCATCAAGATTGAGCCGATACACGGTGAGCCTACAAGGATTCGGGCCAAGGTCAGTGGTGGTGCATCACTGCCAATGGCCATGCTCAATGTGAACAAGAAAGGCATCACTCTGAATTTGAAGACCGATAAAGGTCGGGAGATGTTTAAAGAGCTGGTCAAGCACGCCGATGTGGTGGTAGAAAATTTTGCCCCTGGCGTGATGGATCGGCTGGGCATTGGCTGGGAAGTGCTGCATCAGATCAACCCACGCATGATTTATGGTACTGGGACAGGATTTGGCATCACAGGTCCGGATCGTGGCAATCTTGCCATGGACGTCACCATCCAGGCATCTTCGGGCATCATGAGCGTGACCGGCACCCCGGATGGGCCACCCCTGCGCAGCGGCGCATCGGTTGTCGATTTTCTGAGTGGCGTGCATCTTTATGCTGGCATCGTCACTGCCCTGTTCGAGCGCACTCGCACCGGACAGGGGCGGCTGGTCGAAGTTTCAATGCAGGAAACAGCCTATCCAACACTCGCCTCAAACCTGGGTTTGCTCTACCGTCAGCAGGGTAAGCCCTCGGGTCGCGTGGGTAATCGACATGGTGGGCTGGCGCTTGCGCCGTACAACGTCTACGAAGCTTCCGACGGACATATTGCGATAGTCTGTGCAACCGAGCACCATTGGCAGAATATTCTTAAAGCCATGGGACGCGAGGATCTCAAAGATGACCCGTTACTCTCGACCAACAAAGCCCGTGTCGAAAACATTCAGCACACCGATGACTTCGTTGAGAGCTGGTCTCGTAATCTGACTCGTGAACAGCTGTTTGCCTTAAGCAAGCAGTACAGCATTCCGGCAGCCCCGGTGCGCACGCTTGACGAAGTCATGCACGACGCGCATATGCATGAGCGAGGCGCGCTCGAGTGGTTTGATGACCGAGATCTTGGTCAAATCGTCCTTCCGACCACGCCGATCCGGATTCACGGCACAGAAAAGGTTGAAACAATCTCCAGCCCGCTGCTTGGCGAGCACAATCAGGAGATTTACGGTAAATGGCTGGGAATAGACAACAAAGGTCTTGAGGAGTTGCATGCGCAGCAGGTGATCTGAGGCGAACAGCGTGAATGCTTTGAACAACAGCATACACGCCGCCTTAATTCTGCAAAGCAACAACTGACTCCACAGCAATAAGCAATACAAAACACCATGACATACTGATCAACGATGGGCTCAAGAAACCAGATGATCAGCCATGTCGGGACCTTTACGCACTCACCTTGGAGACAACCCATGAAATTGAAAGCTTTCAGTTCCCTCACTGGCATTGCCCTCGCTTTGGGCGGCATGCTTGCAAGCAGCCTCTCACTGGCTCAAACCGCACCGGCTGCCGGCACACCGCCCCTGCCTGATGTCATTCGTATTGTGGTGCCTTTCACGCCCGGCGGCAGCAATGATGTTTACGCCCGCGCACTGGCTGACCAACTCGGCCAGAAAATCGGTCGGTCGGTCATCATTGAAAACAAGGCCGGCGCCGGTGGTTCGATCGGGTCAAACGACGTCGCACGAGCCAAGCCCGACGGATCGTCACTGCTGTTTAGCTCCAACTCATTTGTCACCCGTGCGGCAGTCGATGCCAAACTGCCCTACGACGTGCGCACGTCATTTGAGCCTGTTGCTCTGATTGCGCGTGGTCCGATGCTGCTGGTGACCAACAAGGAAGTCCCCTTCAAAACCGTCGCTGAACTGATCAAGACCGCCAAAGCCGAGCCTGTAAATTACGGCTCTGCAGGTGTCGGCTCGATCGGGCAGCTCAGTGCCGAGCTTTTCAATTCGCTGGCAGACACCAAAATGACCCACATTCCTTACAAAGGCATCGCGGGTGGTCTGACCGACATGATGGGCGGACGCATTGAACTGATGATCACGACACCAGCATCGCTGGGGGGCACGATCGATGCTGGACGTATCACGTCTATGGCGGTCACATCGCCAGAGCCCTCGAAGTTCTTTCCCAACTTACCAACCATTGCCCAGACTGTTCCTGGCTATTCAGTCGAAGTCTGGTGGGGCGTATACGCACCTGCCAAGACACCGAAGGCTGTCGTGGACTATCTGAACAGTCAGATCACAGAGATCACTAACTCAGCACGCATGATTGAACTGTTTGCCGGCGAAGCCTCAGAGCCCAGCAAGATGAACGCTCAACAGTTTCGTGAGTTTGTTGACTCCGAATTGACCAAGTGGAGCACGCTGGCTAAAGAAAGAAACATCACGTTGAACTAAGTGTTGGGCGCTGTTTGAACCCTTGCGGTCAAACAGCGTCTTTTAATCTGACAATATTGAGCGATTTAAATAAGCGCGATCTGCACGGTGTTTTTGTGCGCGACACAACACCCACTTGTGATTGTTTGCGGCAGCGTCAAGGCACCAGATCCGCTTGATGCATGACGGGAGTGCCCGCCGCAGGCAAATCAACACCATCAAGCGGCAGGAAAGGCGGATCAAAGACACTGGGGTCTCCACCGAGTTTTAGGGTCAAATCAGCCGCAGCCTGCATGACCAAAGGCAGTGAGGTATCAAACACTTGCCGATTCATTCGAAACAGAGGCATCCCGAGCGAGATGGCACATATCAGCTTTTGTTGCACGCCAAAAACAGGACAGGCAAGGCCTATGCTCTCAGAGCGTCGTTCGGCCATCGAGAGCGCGTAATGGGCTTTGCGTATCCGATCAAAGACCGGGCCTTTTGTGCCAGAGAAAGCCAGGATCACCTTGCCAGCGGCACCTTTGTCGAGCTCGACCCGTTCACCTTCTCGAACATGCATGAGCACGCTTCGAGGCTGGGTCGTCCGATGCAGGCAGACCCTTTCGTCGCCATCGCGAACATAAATCGCCGCAGTTTCTTTGGTCACTCTGACCAGCTCACGCAATACTGGCGCGGCGTGATCCCAGAGACGAAACGACTCCTGATACAGCATTCCGAGAAAAAAAGGCGTCGAGCCGAGTTTGAATCGACCATCACTGAGGCGCACAAGAAAGCCGTAGTGCTGCAAAGACTCGCACAGACGCAAGATGGTGCTGTGATACAAACCCGTGGCTGTGGACAGTTCGGCAAGGCTCATGCCGTCGACACTGTTCTCAAAAGCCATCAGAATAGAAAGGGCCCGGTTGACTGCAGCCACACCAGGTTCGGATTTTTGCTTCATGAGTTTAGGCGTATGGGACATAGCTTTAATTATCCCATTTTATGGAGTTCTCGATCCCTGAGAATACAGATAGAAAATCCCTATCTGGTCAGGATTCTGGTTGCATCAGGACTGTCAGTCACTGTAAACCGAATCCTATTGATCACAATCGAGAAAGCACGCAATATCACCACATTGAACAGGATCTGTACAAGCCGGTGGCGATGCAAGCCGGCCAAGACACGCTGCAAGATTGAAGCTCGCGATGATTCTGACGCGGATCTCCTGATGATCCCTGATGATTTTTTTACTGAATTTTTATTGCAACCCTGAGAGGACAACGAGATGACTGATGAACTCGTATTTGAAGTTAAAGACCGAATCGCCACCATTCGACTGAACCGGCCGGACCGCTACAACGCGTTCACGCCCGACATGCTCAAAGCATGGGCAAACGCCCTGCGCGAGTGCAAGGATCGTGAGGACGTCTATGTGATCGTTCTAACGGGCACCGGAAAGGGCTTTTGCTCGGGCGGCGACGTTGGCAATATGAAGAACCGTACCGAGGACACAGCGTATTCGCGTCGTCTGTTCTTGTCGGAATACGTTCACCAGATCCCTCTGCTGCTCGACCAGATTGACAAACCTGTGATCGTGGCGGTCAACGGCGTAGCGACCGGGGCAGGCATGGACATGGCGCTGATGGGCGATTTGCGTGTGGCGGCGCGCAGTGCCAAGTTTGCTGAAACTTACCTCAAAGTGGGCCTTTTCGCGGGTGATGGTGGCTCTTGGTATTTGCCACGTCTGGTTGGTACGCCCAAGGCACTGGAGCTTTTCTGGACGGCAAGATGGGTCAGTGCCGAAGAAGCTGAACGCATTGGCATCGTGAACCAGGTCGTTGAGGATGACCAGTTGATGGAAGCCACCTATGCGCTTGCAGCCAAGATTGCCAGCCAACCTCCTGTGGCGGTGCGCATGATCAAGCGTGCCGTGCGTCAGGGTGCCAGCCTGGACATCAGAACCCACCTGGACATGGCTGCCTCACACATGGCATCCATGTACACCACCGAAGATCACAAAGAGGCTGTCACGGCCTTTGCAGAAAAGCGCGAGCCTGTGTTCAAGGGCAAGTAACACCCTCGCCTCGCCCTGACCGTGTGCATGAGCCGATTAGCTCGCAGGACGAGGACTCTGAAAGGTCTCTCGCAGCAAACCCCAGAGACGCTCTGGGGTTTGCGCAACAACAGATCTGGCCCGGCAAGGACTTGAACATCCCTGCGGTTCGCAACCATGTGACCGTCGCACCCGTCTCGTTCCGACGCAGCACTGCCTGCACTGTCCCGAGAATAGACGCGAGAAGATTGCACGTCCGGATCGATCGGACCCTGTCTTGAAAATCGACAGATTTGAGCTATGGCACAATTGGGCGCGTCAATCCACTCGTATCAAATCGACCTAGCCTAACTTTATGACAGAATCAGCTCAAATCGCGCTCGAACGCGACCCTCAGACGATCCGCCAGCGCATCGTGTTGCAACTTGCAGCCGAACTCGGTGCTCAGCCCAGACAGGTCAGTGTCACGATGGAGCTGATTGAAGGTGGCGCAACGGTCCCCTTCATCGCCCGCTATCGTAAGGAGGTGACTGGAGGGCTGGATGACACGGTTTTGCGACATCTTGAAGTGCGTCTACTGTATCTGCAGGAGCTCGAGGCCAGACGTGATGTGATCGTCAGCTCGATTGCCCAGCAGGGCAAGCTGTCCGATAGTCTGGCCACTGAGCTCGATCAGGCCGACAGCAAACAGCGACTGGAAGATCTGTACGCACCGTTCAAGCCAAAGCGCCGCACCCGTGCCCAGATTGCCCGTGAAGCCGGCCTCGCACCTCTGGCGCAGACCCTGCTGGAAGACCCCAAGGCCGACCCACAGACCCTGGCTGCCCAGTATGTTGATGCAGAAAGAGGTGTGCTCAGCGAGAAGGCAGCGCTGGACGGTGCCAAGGACATTCTGTCCGAGCAGTTCGCCGAAGACGCTGACCTGGTCGCGCACCTTCGCAAGCTCATCGGGCAGCAGGGACTGCTTTACGCCAAAGTCATTGACGGCAAGCAAGACGAGGGAGCGAACTTCAGGGACTGGTTTGATTTCAGCGAGCCCCTGCGCGCGGTTCCATCTCATCGCATGCTGGCCATGCTGCGTGGTCGCCAGCAAGGTGTGCTGGATCTTCGAGTGGCCTTGAGCGAGGACCAGGAGGCTCTGACGCCCCACCCATGCGTGAAAATCATCGCCGAACATTTCAAGTTGCCTGCAGGGCTGTTTGAGGCCGGTGCCTCTGCGCGCGAGCAATGGCTCGGTGATGTTTGTCGCTGGAGCTGGCGTGTCAAGCTGGCCATGCATTTTGAAATGGAGTTCATCACTCAATTAAGAGAACAGGCCGAAACCGAGGCCATCCGGGTCTTTGCAGCAAACCTTAAAGACCTCCTGCTGGCACCGCCCGCAGGTGCCAAAGCTGTCATGGGTCTGGATCCAGGCATTCGTACAGGTGTGAAGATTGCCGCCATCGATGCAACAGGCAAGGTTGTAGAAACTGCGACCATTTACCCATTTGAACCGCGACGAGACATCAGCGGCAGTCTCAGCACACTGGCACGGATCGCGCGCGAGCATCGTATTGAGCTGGTGGCTATAGGCAATGGCACGGCGTCGCGGGAAACCGAGCGACTCGTAGCCAAGCTATGCGAGATGCATCCTGATCTGAATCTCTCGCGCATGGTGATCTCCGAGGCTGGGGCGTCTGTTTACTCTGCATCGGAGCTCGCTGCGCAGGAGTTCCCAGACCTTGATGTCAGTCTGCGCGGTGCCGTGTCGATTGCCAGACGACTGCAGGATCCATTGGCTGAACTGGTCAAGATCGAGCCCAAGGCGATTGGCGTGGGGCAGTATCAGCATGATGTGAATCAACGAGAGCTGGGGCGCAGTCTGGAAGCTGTGGTCGAGGATTGCGTTAACGCGGTTGGCGTGGATGTCAATACGGCATCGGCCGCGCTGCTCGCGCATGTGTCGGGTCTGAACGCAGCGCTTGCAAAGAATATTGTTCAGTATCGCGACGCCAAAGGTGCGTTTCGAAATCGAAAAAATTTGCTGGGTGTGCCCCGGTTTGGAGAAAAAGCGTTTGAGCAGGCTGCAGGCTTCTTGCGCATTACTGATGGTGAAAATCCGCTGGATGCATCCTCGGTTCATCCCGAAGCCTACCCCGTCGTTGAAAAAATTCTCGCGCGAATTCAAGCCGACGTGCGATCGGTGATGGGTAACCACTCGGCGCTTAAAGGGCTTTCGCCTTCGCAATTCACGGACGAACGGTTTGGTTTGCCCACTGTCACGGACATTTTCTCGGAACTGGAGAAGCCCGGACGGGACCCGCGTCCCGAGTTCAAGACCGTCAAATTCGAAGATGGCATCGAATCCATCGATGATCTGTCCACGGGCATGATCCTCGAAGGTGTGGTCACCAACGTTGCAAATTTTGGGGCATTTGTCGATATCGGCGTGCATCAGGATGGATTGGTGCATATCTCGGCACTCTCGAACCAGTTCATTAAAGACCCACGAGATGTCGTTCGAACCGGGCAGGCCGTCAAGGTCAAGGTGATCGAGGTCGACAAAGCCAGAAAGCGTATCGCGCTCACCATGCGTCTGGATGATGAGGCGCCGACCCGGTTAGCCGGAACGCAGCCTGCCGGTTCCGGTCGACAGCTTCGTAGTCAGCCTGGAGGATCCTCTGGGTCAAAAGGATTGGCGGGCTCTGCAGGTTCAAAAGCAACGCCGGCAACCTTGGGACAGAACAGCGCGATGGCGGCAGCATTTGCCAAACTCAAGCGTTGAAGGGCTATAAGGCCTGATACAGATCAGTCGCACACC
Source organism: uncultured Orrella sp. (assembly GCA_964491995.1). GTDB lineage: Bacteria > Pseudomonadota > Gammaproteobacteria > Burkholderiales > Burkholderiaceae_B > Algicoccus. The sequence goes on along the minus strand of CAZBIN010000111.1, from coordinate 1,315 downwards.
TTATGTGACTGATCTGTGCTCAGCTCATTTCAGCCCGAGATCCGGTCCTAGCGAGGTGTTGCGAATCACAAATTTCTCGATCTCTGCCACGACAAACACCAGTAATCCGGCACAAAACACCTTAAGCCAGTCGATGGGTTGTAGTGACGCAGAACCAAATACCGTATGCATCCAGGGAAGATAGGTAAATGCAATCTGAAGAGAAGCACAAGTCAGAATTGCAATCAAGACATAGCCGTTGCCAAACAGGCCTTCCCAGCTCAGGACTGAGCCAAAAATATGGCGACTGTTAATGAGATAAAGCATTTCACACATGACCACAGCATTCACGGCCATGGTTCTGGCCGTCTCAAGCGATGTCCCGTGTTCCAGCTCCCAGAGAAACAGACCCAAGGCACTTGCCATCATGACGATTGAAATCATGACCACACGCCAGATAAAAAAGCCCGTCAGCAACGATTCACCCGGCGATCGGGGCGCCCGTTGCATGATTCCAGCCTCTTCGGGTTCAAACGCCAGCGCCATGCCCAGTGCACTGCTAGTGACCAGGTTGATCCACAAAACTTGCGCAGCTGTCAATGGCAGCGCAAGTTCAAACAAGATGGCAGCGATGACCACAAGAGCCTCACCACCATTGGTTGGCAGCATGAAAAGCACAAATTTCCTGAGATTGTCGTAAACCGCTCGCCCTTGCCTGACAGCGCTAGCAATGGTGGCAAAATTGTCATCGGCCAGAACCATGTCACTTGCCTGTTTGGCGGCTTCGGTGCCTTTCATACCCATCGCCACACCGACGTCAGCCCGCTTGAGGGCTGGCGCATCGTTGACGCCATCACCAGTCATCGCCACAACTTGCCCCGCATTCTGCAAAGCCTGAACCAGTCTGAGTTTATGCTCCGGGCTGGCGCGGGCGAATACATCAACGTTCTGCACCACATCTCGCAGCGTTGCATCATCCATGAGTGCGACTTCGGCACCCGTCAGTGCGGGTTTGCCAATTCCAATGCCCAGCTGGGCGCCAATTGCACGGGCAGTCTCTGCATGGTCGCCAGTGATCATTTTGACCACAATCCCGGCCTCGTGACACTCCCGAACCGCCTGAGTTGCTTCATCTCTGGCAGGATCAATGATCCCAACCAGCCCCAACATGACAAATCCGCTGCGGGTGTCATCAAAACCAAGCCCGCCGCCCTGGGAGTTTTTAATGGGCGGCTCGCGCTTGCATGCCAGCGCGAGCACTCTGAGCCCTTGCGCTGCAATGTCCGTAGCCATGCGCCGCCACTGATCAACGTTGAGTTCAGCCAGTTGATCATGG
>CAZBIN010000110.1:0-9780 GCA_964491995.1 uncultured Orrella sp. | reverse complement strand
TGATTGTCGGATCCATTCTGGGCGTACGCGCTGCCATGGCCGCCCGTCAACCCCCTTTTGCGCCACCTCCCGAACCCGCCGCTCGCCACTGCTGTCAACAGGACCCGTCCGACAGACCGAAATAGCTGTCCAGCCATCAAAACCCTGGGTCGCTCTCACTACACACAGTCAGCCTGCCCGCCTGGCAGTGAAGTACTTGAACGGATGGTCATGTATCAGCATACCGACGATCATGGCAAGGACGAAGACGGCAGCTTTCTCATAGCCAGCACCCAGCGCCACCAGTGCCGGACCCGGACAAAACCCTGCAATCGCCCAGCCAGCCCCGAAAATGAAGCCCCCGACGATCAGGGATGGGTTGATATCGCGCGTCCCAGGCAAATGAAGCTTTTCCTGATAAACCGTCTTGCCACGCGACTCAATCCAGTGAAAACCTACAAACGCAACTGGAATCGCCCCCAGCATCACCAGGCCCAGGCTCGGATCCCACTGCCCTGCAATGTCAAGAAAACCGATCACCTTGGCTGGATTGCTCATTCCTGAAACAATCAGACCAATGCCGAACACAAGACCCGACAGAAAAACAAGAAATGTTCGCATGATCTGTCCTCAAAGAACCTGATAGACGATGTAGGCAGTTAAAAATCCGCTCAACATGAAACTCACCGTCGCCATCAGCGATCGGATAGAGGAGCGTCCCAGACCACAGACCGCATGACCGCTGGTGCAGCCTGATCCCATCCGTGTACCGAATCCGACCAGCAGACCGGCCAGGATGATCAACGGATAGCTCGTGTCGATCTGCGAGACGGGCACCGTAGCAAACAACCCGTAAACCAGGCTCGAGACAAGCACTCCCAGAACGAAGGTAAGACGCCAGCCGAAATGCCCTTGCGGTACGTTTGAGAACTGCAGCAGTCCACCCATGATGCCACTAATGCCGGCAATTCTTCCTCGGAATGCAATCAGCATCACACTTGCAAGACCGATCAGGATCCCACCGCCAAGCGACGCCCACGGCGTAAAGTTGTTCCAGTCAATTGTCATTTGGCATATTCCTTTTATTGTTTGATTCCGGATGAATCACACCAGTTTTGTGTGTCATCCATCTGAATCCGCTGTCGCCCATTAAAAGATTTCCGCAGTACCCGACTAACGACCAATCAATACCCTGGCTTGATCAGTATCCCGGCAGACCTTCGTTCGAAGCGGTCATGAAGATCGACGAAACAACGACAGCGAAAGGCCTGCCAGAAAAAACAGCGATCCAAACGTCCTGTTAAGCACCTTGACGTGGGCAGGCTTTCTGAGCAGATGTAGCAGACGGGAGGCCAGTGCGGTGTACCCAGCCATCACGATAGAGTCTGTGAAAGCCAGCGTGGCCGCGATGACAAGGTACTGACCGAACAATGGCCGGGAGAGATCAAGGAACTGCGGCACCACAGCCAGCAGAAACACAGTGCCTTTCGGGTTGACTGCATTGATCATCCAGCCTTTGAGCACCAGACGCGCCGAATGCACGCGTTGACCCGCCACCCGTTCCAGAGCGACTGCCTGCAGTGGCGCACGCCACTGGGAGATACCCAGCCACAACAGGTACGCCACGCCAAACCATTTTACAACCTCAAAGGCAAGGCTGGATGTTGCCACAACAGCACCCAGACCGGCACCGACAAAGACGATCTGGGTCATGATGCCCAGAATCAGTCCGACTGTGGTCCAGTAACCATGGCGAAACCCATGACTGATCCCCGAGTTCATTGCAGCCACCGCCCCCGCACCGGGCGATATGCTAATCGCCCAGGATGCCGCAAACAGCGCCAGCCAGGTTGAAAATTCCATTTCACATCACTCCGACACGATGTCTCGATACCGCATCCAATTCCATGCTCACGGCTGTATTTACCGTGGCGTCCATTCATGTCGCGGTCAGTCTGGCGACGCTCAACTGATCAGTCGAATCGGCATCCAACCCGCCCCAATCCGCCAATATTGACCTCCACCACATCGCCGGATCTGACTGGGATCATTGGTCCAAGTGATCCTGACAGAATCACCTCTCCTTGACGCAAGGGCTGATTGCTCTGAGCCATGAGGCATGCCAGCCAATAGGCTGACCGCAGCGGATGCCCAAGGCAGGAAGCCCCCGCCCCAGTCGAGACAACGCTTCCGTTGATGCTCATCTGCATGCCGATATCGGCAAGTGACACCGCATCCACCGCAACCGGCTGATCGCCCATCACATAGAGCGCACTCGACGCGTTGTCAGCAACCGTATCGTAAAGAGTGATCGCCCAGTCCTTGACGACCGAATCGACGATCTCAATCGAAGCCATCGCGTATTTGATACTGAGCAAAAACTCTGCCCAGGTTGGCTTGACCTGATCGATGTCGCGCCCAAGAACAAATGCGACCTCTGCCTCGACCTTGGGATGAATCAGGCTTGACATCTGAATCGTGTCACCGTTCAGATACTCCATATCCGAGAACAGGATCCCGAAATCAGGCTGATCGACGCCAAGCTGCTGTTGCACAATCTTGGAGGTGAGCCCGACTTTCTTGCCACTGATGCGCCCACCGGCGTCAAGTTTCGCACGAGTGTTGATCTGGGCGATCGCATAGGCATCTTCAATTGTGGCAATTCCATGCGTTTTAGACACAGGACCGATGGGTGTGCGGCTCTGACGCGCATACATAATCGCGTGAGCAGCATCAATCAGGTTTTTATCAAGGGAAGCAGACATCTGCGAGCTCCTGGTCTCAGAGTGTTAGGCCAATTCGACAAACGCAAACAAAGGAGATGCGTGGAAACAAGTTCAATTGACGTTAGAGATGACGATGAAATGATAATCCAGCGGCTGCGCGTTTCGTCAGACACTGGGTGATGAATTGTCAGCTTGCGCCTCGCCAACCCCAAAACACGCGCTTATTGAAGAAGGATCCGATGAAACCAGCTCTGAAACCAGCTCATCCTGGGCACCAAGTAGCGTGGCGCTCAAACCACTAACCGAGGCCAGAGCGAGAAAGGCATACAGATCCTCGCTACGCACACACGCAACCAGCCAATGCTTGACGGTTGAGTCATCTGAGGGTACGTAAAGCCACAGAGCTGGCTCGACAGCTTTGGCTGGCAAAGCATGTTCCAGCAAACAAAGAGCGCGCTGGGTGGGTCCTGAAACCTTAAGCCAGACCAGCCGTGCAGAGTTTGAGGCCTGCGGCACTTTCGGTCCCAACAGCCACCAGCGTGTCACATTGGGCGCCGCTGTCGGAATGTCTGCCACCAAACTGTGGAGTCCATGCGCGGTGACTGCTTGCGGAGGCGCGACGGCAGCATGCGAAATCTCGCTGGAGTGGGGAAGCACACTGGCAAGAACACGGGCAGCATCGGAGCCAGATTGAGCCAACGACCACCCAACGCCCGGAAGCTCCCTTTCCAGCCAGGGTCGGACCTCCTCCAGAGCCACAGGATGACCCGTCACGTGCGAGATTGAGGCCAGGGTCTGCCTGCAATCACGCACCGCCAGACTGTGCTGCACCGGACGAACCACATCACGCTCGATCCAGAGCCCTGGCAACGCCAGCAACTGCGCCAGATAGGGCGTCGGGCCTGCAATCGACGAGTAATAAGGAATGCAAATCCACGGAATCTCTCCACTGGCGTAGCGAGCCAGCAGTTCGGGCGCATCGTGGCCCTGCAGTTCTGCCGACTGGCCAAACAGCTCGAATGTCACCTGGTGTGTCCACGATCCAGGCAATCCCAGGTATCCAACAATCTCGTGCATTTGAGTGTTTCTCAAAGAGTCTATGATCACAAAAAGCAGACCCATGAAACCGAGTCACGCTCATCCGGTCCCCAGGCCATCCACAATCTACGGGATTCAGATGCCAGTGGCACCCTTGCTGTGCAGGATTTCGTCGACCCAGGCACGATCAACCGTTCCTGCGGCAATCTCAGCCAGCAGCAAACGTTCTTTATCTTCAATTTCCTGGACCAACCTGGCCAGTGGCTCAAGCTGGTCTGGCCGAATGGACAGCACGCCATCGGCATCACCGACGATCAGATCGCCCGGCATGACGACCATGGCGTCGACGCATACGGGGACATTGATCTCACCGGGACCCTGTCTGCTCGGACCACGGTGCGACACACCTCGGGCAAACACGGGAAAATCCGACAGGGCCAGGCTGCTACGGTCACGAATTGCACCATCGATCACAAACCCCGCCACCCCGCGCGAGCGCGCGTAGGTCGACATCAATTCGCCGATCGTCGCGTTAAACAGCTGGCCACCCGCATCAACCACGATCACATCGCCAGGCCCGGCCATGTCAATGGCCTTGTGAACCATCAGGTTGTCTGCCGGCATGGTCTTGACCGTCAACGCACGCCCGATGACAGTCTCGCCACGATGAAATGCTCGTAAGTGGGTGGTGCCATTGGTTCGGCTCATGGCATCGCTGATGTTGGACACCGCGAAACTGGAAAATCGGCTGATCTGCTCATCAGTCACCAAACGGCGAACCGGATGAACCACAAAACCTGGCTGCGTCATGAATTCTCCTGAAACACGATCAAACCTCTGATGGCTGCAGCCATTAGTCGCTGCACTCAGACTCGCTTGCAGTGCCGGTCTTCTGATCAGGACATCGTAAAGACATCAAGCAACAAAAACCGCCACAGAAAACAAAACCCCAAACAAGAACCCAAGCTCCCAGACACCGGCAGCTTTACCCAACCCCTTACCTAACCCTTTGTTTCTTTTTATTTTTATGTTGGATTTATGTTGCATAACAGCATACTTTAGCACCGAAATGTTTCGCACAGCCAGAGCCGGGGTTTGCGCTCAGATATGACAAACCAGACGTGCAGACTTCAGCGTGGAATGTCGCTCAACGCTAAACTAATTAGACAAAGAAACCAACCATCATCCGATGGACATAAAAACGGAGACAAAAGTATGAAGGATTCCTTCAAGTTCACGCCTCTCGGGCATTTCAAACGGCTCTGTGCCGCAGCGGTGCTCCCGGCAGCCGCTCTGTGCCTGTCACCGCTGGCGGTTGCTCAGACCGAATTTCCAAATCGCCCAATTACCATGCTGGTCGGTTTTTCTGCAGGCGGACCCACAGACAATGCTGCACGCGTCGTGGCAGAAGAACTGAGCAAAGAACTCGGTCAACCCATCGTTGTATCTAACAAGCCTGGTGCTGGTGGCGTCATTGCGGCGCGCGACCTGCTCAAGTCGCCTGCTGATGGCTACACGATCATGCTGGTGTCAAATGGTCCGATGACCGTGATCCCTGCCCGGCAAGAAAAAATTGATTTCGACCCGGTCAACGACTTTGCACCTGTTGGCATGGTGGCTGGATACCCTCACATTCTGATTGTCGGCCCGGACAGTGACTTCAAAACATTTCAGGATTTCATCAAAAAGGCCAAGGCCAACCCTGGAAAGCTCAACGTCGCCCAGGTTGGCAGCGTCAACGAACTGACGACAGAATGGATCAAGGCACTGGCTGGGATTGACGTCACACAAGTGCCTTACAAAGGTGCGGCGGCTGTGGTCAGCGACCTGGCGACTGGCCGCATTCACCTTGCCCTGGTTGCACCAACGGTGGCCTATCCATTGATTGAAGGCAAGAAGGCGCATGCAATCGCCTCGACCAGTTCAACCAAGCTGACCCAGGCGCGTAGCATTCCGAGCATTGCCCAGTCCGGCATTCCGGAGATCGATTTTTATATCTGGAACGGACTGGTCGCGCCCAAAGGAACCGACCCCGCCGTCATCAAGAAAATGAGTGATGCACTGGCAAAGATACAAAAGAACCCTTCGCTGCAGGAGAAACTGGCGTTGACCTATCTGGACATTGTTCCCGGAGGACCAGATCAAATGCTCAGGCTGGTCAAGAAAGAAGGTGCCACCTGGAAAAAGATCGCAAAAGACGCAAACCTGCCACCTCTCTGATCTGACGACGAAACTGATGTGAAGCCGTGCCGCAGGCACATCGGCACGCACATATCCATGAACGTCGGCTGAATCTGATCGAGAGGCCATGAGCATCCGGTCATGGCCTCTTTTTGCAGGATGGATCAGAGAGCGCGCAATGCCGCTGCCATCAGATCAGATCGCATCGTATGGCTGCCCTTGTGACATCTTGAGGTTACGCGCGCACATGGCTTCCCAAGCGTCTTCGATCCAGTCACACAGCACTGCACGCGTTTCTCGTGGGTCCACAATGTCGAGCATCGCGAAACGCTCTGCAGTTCTGAATGGCGAGGCAATCCGGTGGTAATAGGCCTCCAGTTCCTCGCGCTTCTCGACGGGATCCTCTGCTTCGGCAATTTCCTTGCGGTAAGCCGCCGCCACGCCACCTTCGATCGGGATCGAGCCCCAGCGCGCTGATGGCCAACCAAAACGGTGAATCAGATGCGGAAAGTACTTGGGAGCATGCAATCCGCCCGCCATACCAAAAGCCCGTCGCATGATGATCGAAACCCAGGGAACCTTGACCTCTTCAATCGTCGAGAGCACACGGACTGCACCAAGCAGTGTGCCCTGCAGCTCGGCTTCTGGCCCTGTCGCGTTACCTGGCTGGTCAACCAGATTGATCACTGGCAACCCGAACGTATCGCACATTTTTACATGACGCTCGGTCTTCCAGGCTGAGGTGATTGTCATCGCACCGCCTGCAATCCTTGGATCGCTGCACAGAACGCCCACCGGATAGCCATTCAGACGCGCCAGCGCTGTGATACATGACCCGGCCTGATAGCGTCCAATCTCGAACACCGAACCCTCATCAAATATCGAACGCAAGATCTTGCGCGGATCGTAGACCTTGCGCCGATCCTTCGGAATTGCATCCTTGAGCCAGTCATCTGCACGGTCAACGGGGTCCGAAGTACTCAAGCGCCTTGCATAGGTGGCCGAGTGTTTGGGCAGATAGGAAAGAAAGCGACGCACTTGCTCAAAAGCATCCTCTTCGCTCTCGGCCTCGTTATGCACGAGTGCGCTGCGGCGATGCACCTTATAGCCACCGAGATCATTTTTATCGATATCAATGCCATACGCCTGCTTGACCACCGGTGGCCCGGCGGCAAACACCTGCGCCTGATCGCGCACCATGACCGAGAAGTGGGACATCAACACCTTGACAGCGCCTAAGCCCGCGCATGCGCCAAGCGCCACACCGACCACCGGCACGGTTTTAAGCAACTGCGTGACAGGCCAGTTGGGATAGCCCGGGATCTTGCTGTGCCCGCTTTGTTCGAGCAGCTTCACACTGCCACCCGCCGTATCGACCAGCCGGATAATGGGCAGACGAAGATCCAGTGCCAGACGCTCGGCATAGACCCATTTATCCGAGATCGTGCCCTCAGACGACCCCGCTCGAATCGTGTAGTCATCTGCCGAAACGACCACCTTGCGTCCTTCGATCTTGCCTGTACCCATGATGGCATTGACCGGGGATAGCCCCTGAAAATAGCCGTCCTTGTCATACCGACCCTTGCCGGTGATGCGCCCGAGTTCACGAAAGGTTTGCTTGTCCAGGAGCGCGTCGAGCCGCTCGCGAACGTTCATGATGCCCCGCGCCTTGAGCTTGGCCAAGGCCTCCTCACCCCCCATGGCGGCAGCTTGCTCTCTGCGTGTGGCAAGCTCCTGCAACTCGGTCGCCCACTCGCCGTCGGCCTTCAGTTCAACAGCCGTACCCGATTGCCCGCTCTCCAACCCTGCCGCACCCTTCTCTGTCCTGTCCAATCCATACTCCTTGAATATCCAAAATTCTGTTCAGCAAATCCGCTTCAGCGCACAACCTTGCGGTCGATGAGCTCCTGGATCTGCTGTTCGGTCAATCCCATTGCTGCGAGAATCTCTCGCGTGTTTTCACCCAGATCAGGGCCAGAATGCCGAATCGCTCCCGGTGTTCTCGAGAGCTTGGGCACCACGCCGGCCTGAGTGGTGTGCCCCAGCACCGGGTGAGGCACCTTGACCAGCATGTCTCGTGCATGAAAATGTTCGTCTTTGAAAATGTCTGCAATCGTATTGACCGGTGCAGAGGGTATCGATGCTGTGAGCAGTTTGGCAGCCAGGGTTGGCAAATCGAGCTGAGACGTCCATAGACCAATAAGTCGGTCAATCTCTTTCATGTTCTCGGGCGTGCCTCTGGCGCGAATTGTCGCGAACCTTTCGTCAGTTGCCAGTTCGGGCTGACCCATGATGTCCGTGAGCCTGCGAAAAATAATGTCGCTGTTGGCTGCAATCAGCATCCAGCTACCGTCGGCTGTGGGATACAGGCTGTTCGGCGCCATCGTCGGCAGATTCGGTCCAACCCGTTTCGGGATGAAACCAAGCTTTTCGTAGGCAGGTACGTAAGGCTCCATTTGAGTAAATGCGGCCTCGTACAAAGCCACATCGACCACCTGCCCAACGCCGGAACGTTGTCGCTCGTGCACGGCCGCCATCGCACCAAACGCAGCGTAGACAGAAGTCAGGTAGTCTGTCGTGGCGAGTGCGACCCGCGCTGGCGGCCGATCCGGATCTCCCGTCATGTGACGCACCCCACCCACAGCTTCACAGGTTGCACCATAGCCTGGACGGTCGGAGTACGGCCCGTCCTGACCATAGCCACTGATTCGAACCATGATCAGACCCGGATTCGTCTTGATCAGGTCGTCATAGCCGAAACCGAGTCTCTCCAGAACGCCCGGCCGGTTGTTCTCGACAAGGATATCGGCCTGATCGATGAGCGCGTGCGCAATGCGAGCACCTTGCTCGGATTTCAGATCAAGGGCGATGGATTTCTTGCCACGCAAGATGGTTGCCGCATAGAGCGAAACATCATCGACATGACGCCCCATCTGGCGAACGCCATCGCCCTCCATGGGCTCGATCTTGGTGACGTCAGCCCCAAAGTCCGCCAGAAGACGCGCACATGCAGGGCCTGCAATCGTCGAGCAGATCTCGACGACTGTCAGATCCGCGAGCGGGCTTGCCGCTGATCCGGCCGACTTGCGCTCATTGATAGCCAAGGTACGGGTTGCTTGATTCATATCGGGTTCTGCATAGAAGTGTTGTTCAAAAGGGTCTTCAGATGTGTGTCAATGAAGCCGGTATGCACACCACCTGCCTCAAACTCCGGGTGGGCAAATATCGCCTTGAGAAACTCGAGATTGGTCTGCACCCCGCTGATCTCGATGCGATCGAGCGCTTGCAGCAAAGCGAGACGAGCATCGTTGCGGTTACGCCCATGCACCAGCACTTTTGCGATCATGGAGTCGTAGTAGGGACTGACGCTATCCTGGGCGCGCACGCCCGAGTCCACGCGCACAGGTCCATGACCAAACTCGATATGATCCGGCAAAGAAAATGTTTCAATTTTTCCGACCGAAGGCAAAAATCCCTTGGCAGGTCGTTCGGCGCACACCCTGACCTCAAAACAATGACCGTCCAGACACAGTTCTTCCTGCGTCAAGGGCAACGGTTCGCCCCTGGCGACACGAAGCTGCCATTCGACCAGATCAAGACCCAACACCTGTTCAGTCACGCCGTGCTCAACTTGCAAGCGCGTGTTCATTTCGAGGAAATAAAAATTCCCGTCTGGATCGACGATGCATTCGACCGTGCCCGCCCCAACGTAACCGACCGAGCGTGCCAGCGCTGCAGCAGCCTGTCCCATGGCATGACGCTGCACTTCGGAAATTCCAAACGCAGGTGACTCTTCAATCACTTTCTGGTGACGCCGCTGCACAGTGCAGTCTTGTTCGAAGAGATAAAGCACATT
>CAZBIN010000109.1:4940-9799 GCA_964491995.1 uncultured Orrella sp. | reverse complement strand
GCCCTCGAAGGACCCTATGGTGATCACACCGGCTACTACAACGAGCAGGACTGGTTTCCGGTATTTACCGTTGAACGCATCACCATGCGTCGCAATCCGATTTATCACACCACCTACACAGGCAAACCACCCGATGAGCCCGCCGTTCTCGGTGTCGCACTCAATGAGGTCTTTGTCCCATTACTGCAAAAGCAGTTGCCAGAGATCAAAGATTTCTACCTGCCTCCAGAGGGGTGCAGTTACCGTCTTGCGGTGATCTCAATACGCAAGCAATACCCTGGTCACGCAAAGCGAGTCATGTTCGGCATCTGGAGCATTTTGCGCCAGTTCATGTACACCAAGTTTCTGGTCGTCGTCGACGATGACATCAACATCCGTGACTGGAAAGAAGTCATATGGGCCATGACCACCCGCATGGATCCTGTGCGTGACACTCTGCTCGTCGAGAACACGCCGATTGACTATCTTGATTTCGCTTCACCCGTGTCGGGTCTGGGTGGCAAGATGGGCATGGATGCCACCAACAAGTGGCCTGGCGAAACCCAGCGAGAATGGGGCACTCCCATCTCAATGGACGCTGCCACCCGTTCACGAGTCGATGAAATATGGGGTGAACTTGGGCTCTAGCGCAGACGAGTTCTCGTCAGCAACCACAAGAATGCAGGCGCTCCGGCCAAGCTGATCACCACACCCACAGGCAACTCGGCTGGTGCCGCGACGACCCGGCTTGTCAGGTCACAAGCCAGCACGACCACAGCGCCCCAGACTGCGCAAAGCGGCAACAGGCGGCGGTGGTTACTGCCGACCCTGCGCCGCAATGCCTGTGGGACTAGCAGCCCCACGAAACTGATCACCCCGGTCATGCTGACCAGTGGACCCAGCATCAAAGCCATGAGCAACACCAGCTGCCAGCGAAATCGTGAAACGTGCACCCCCACATGCCGTGCCTGACTCTCTCCTAGTAACAGTGCATTGAGAATAGGCCATGATTTCATCGCCCAAATCATGCAGGCAAGCCACACTGGAGCGAGCATGAGCACAACCCACAACGGCGCTCGGGTAAAACTGCCCATCGACCAGAAGACAATAGATCGCATCTGGACGTCACTGGCCAGACTGAGGAGCAAAGTGATCAGACTCAGACTGAACGCATTGATGGCAAGCCCTGCCAACAACAAGGCGTAGGTTTGAGACTGTCGGCGAGCAAACTGCCAGGCAATCCAGGTTGCTACAAAAGCACCGGCCACACCGGCCATCCCGATAGCAACATAGCCATAAAAACCCGCCATCATCGCACCTGCAGCACCAAGCGCCGATCCCGCAGACACCCCGACCAGTCCAGGCTCAGCCAGTGGGTTGCGGAACAGACTTTGCATGAGAGCACCGCCAATAGCCAGCGCAGAACCCGTCATGACGGCCAGCAAGGTTCTGGGCAGTCGCAATTCAAACAAGATAAGGACAGCGTGTGATCCTGCAGACGATGACTCAGACATCAACGCAGCCGAGCCCGAATCCAAAGAGCCAGTCATCACACGAATCAATTCAGACCACTGGAGATCCGCTGCACCAACGATCAGGCTGAGCAGTACCAGTGCCGCCAGGATCAGCAACCCGATGACAGCCTGCCGCATCTCTGTCAGTCAGTCTTGCGATATCTGACCGATGCCCACACCAGCAGCGCAGTGACACCGATCACCATCAACCGCTTCGGGTGCCGGACCTGGCTCGCGACCAACGATGCACCACTAGATAGAAGATAGGGATACCGAAAGGCAAACCTGGTCAATTGCGAAACCTGCCCCAAGAGCCCCGCAGACGACTGCGGAAGCCAGTGTGCAATCTGCTGACGGGGATCAATCGACTGTTTGAACTGATTGGCATGCCCGCTGATGACGTCACGCTCGAGCGCTGCCCGTGCGCGCAAAAGCTCTATCTTGAGCGCCCTTTCAAAATTCGATGAACGCGCTCGCATTAGCTCTGTTCCCCTGAGTGCAAAGCTGACTCTTTGCGGTCAATATTCTGCGCGGACTCCGGCTCGAGTGCATGCAGCAACATGTCAGCATCCCGAGACAATTCCTGCACTGTTGCGGCAAACGGATGATGGTCGGGGTTCTCCAGTCGACGCCGCAGCAACAACAGACTGCCAATCCCTGCAAAAAGGTAGAACAGCAACAAACCCACCACCACCCAGTTTCTGTAGGGTGTAGACCAGGCCAGGGTGACCAGCATAATGCTGAACATCATGGCTGCAAGCCACAAAAACGCCACGCCCGCGAGCAAAAGTGCGACTAGCACGGCAATCTGGGCGCGCGCCTGTTGCCACTCTACGCTAAACAGCTCCACCCGGGTGCGCAATGCACCCAGGAGAGCGGAAACCAGCGATCGCAGAGAGCCGCTAATTGACATCAACGACGACTGACAAGCAGGCCTAGCAACAAACCGGCTGCAGCGGAAACAGTAATCGCCTGCCACGGATTGGTATGGACATATTCATCTGTGACACGAACTGCCTGTCGACCCTTTTCGAGCACAGAATCCTGCACGTCGTAGAGTGCCATACGGGTGCGCTTGAGCGACTCAAGCGCTTCCTCGCGCAACTCGCTTGCACGCTCGCCGGTTTCCGACGCAGCCTTGCGCAGCAACTCCTCGGCATCGTCAAGAGCAACCTTGACCGAATCAATCAATTTTTCCTGAGCTTGCCCACTATCGCTTTTCTTGACCATTTTGATACCTCCAGTACGTTAACCGCCAAAACATCTCTTACGGATGCCCTACAACAACAGGGTAACTTAAACCGCAGCCTCGTGTCCCTTTTGTTTGGTTCCGAAGATCCGGTCACCCGCATCACCCAGTCCCGGAATGATGTAGCCATCATCATTCAAACCCTGATCAACAGAGGCCGTATAAATATCAACATCAGGGTGGGTTTGAGCGACTCTGGCAATTCCTGCGGGCGCAGCCACCAGCACCAGAGCGCGGATTTCCCTGCAGCCGGCACGTTTAAGCAAGTCAATCGTTGCCACCATCGATCCTCCCGTGGCGAGCATCGGATCGACGATGATGGCCAGACGCTGATCCAGTTCACCCACCAGCCTCTCAAAATACGTGTGAGCCTGCAGTGTGTCCTCGTTGCGGGCGATGCCTACTGTACTGACACGCGCGCCAGGAACTAGATTGAGCACACCGTCAAGCATACCGATACCTGCCCGCAAAATGGGCACAACGGTGACCTTTTTGCCGGCAACCCGCTCGACCTCAACCGGACCACACCAGCCTTGCTCGACATGCTTTTCCATGGCGAAGTCCTTGCTCGCCTCGTACATCAGCAGTTCTGTGATCTCCAGTGCCAGTTCCCTGAAGCTCTTGGTGCTGAGTTCCTGGCGACGCATCAGCCCAAGCTTGTGGCGCACCAGCGGGTGAGTGATTTCATGCAGTGCCATGTTTACTTTTCTCCAGCGGTTTGCAATCTTTGACAGGCAGGATCATTATTGTCGCTCAATCAGCCATTGCATGACCGCATTCTCAAACTCTCTAGCCTTGTGCGCCTCGGGATGGTTCACCATGCTGACGAAAATATATCGATCCCCTTTCTTTGATAGTACGTAACCAGCAATTGAACGCGCATCGCGCAAAGCGCCTGTCTTCATATATGCATAACCACGGACACCGTTTTGCCGCATGCGGTTGCGAAGGGTTCCATCAACCCCTAGAACCGACAGCGACGAGAGAAACTCCGGCATGGCAGGCGAACGCCAGGCGACCTGCATCATGGCTGCCAGTTGATCTGCACTCACGCTGGCATTGCGCGAGAGCCCCGATCCATTCTCGATATTGGCACTTGTGAAATCAAGTCCCTGCCGGCGCAAAACAGCCTTGATACGGTCCGCACTTGCCTGTACCGTGGCGGGTCGCTGACCCGCTTCGAACCCAATGGTCAGCAAAAGCACACGGGTCATCACGTTGTTACTGCGTTTGTTGATGATTCGGATCACTTCAGCCAAGGGTGGCGACTGATGCGCAGCGACTGGCAAGGCGTCTGCAGGAATATTGCCCGAACGAACCTGGCCGGTCATCTCACCACCCAGTTCCTTCCACATCGCTCGAAGAACTTTTGCGCCCATGGTCGGCTGGTCAAAAGCCAGCCGGTACTGGTCAAACTCGCCGCACGACCCATAAGCCTTGCCCGTCGCCCTGAAGCGCACCTGATCACCCGTGACAACCGTGTCAAGCGCAACCTCAGGTGCACTGCGACAGGCACCGGGAAGCCAGCGAATATCACTTTCTATATCCACCCCGGGAATCGCTGGATCCATAAACGCACGCCATTGCTGCTTCGCCACATCAGGCGTAAAGACCAGCCTGATCGCCCCGAATCCCACCATGAAAGCATCAGGACTGGCGTTGTATGGCCGATCAGGCCGACCATCAAACTCACCTGGATCAATAGTGACGTCGGCAAAGAGCGAACGGTCAACCACAATGTCACCAATCTGCCTGATACCGCGCAGGCGCAACTCTCGCATAAGACGCCAAAGGTCCTCAAGCATAAGCACAGGATCGCCACTCGGTCTAAGATAGAGGGGTCCCGGCAGTGCCCCTGTTTGACTAACGGTCCCTTTTGCATCCGTCAGGAACGTCGTCTTCCACACAAAATCGGGACCCAGCTCGGACAATGCGGCCCACGTTGTCACGAGCTTCATGACCGAAGCCGGGTTACGCGACTGAGCGGGATTGAGCGCAGCCATGCGAGGGCCCTGCACACGTTCAATCACGAATGACGCAGCCGAGTCTGGGAGGCCTGTTTTTTTCCAGGCGCCAGCGAGTTCTGCTGGCAGGCCCTGCTGGGCACTGGCGCTGAC
>CAZBIN010000109.1:0-4925 GCA_964491995.1 uncultured Orrella sp. | reverse complement strand
AACACCTGCAAACAAATTTGTAATAAAACGAAATCTTGAACGTCCCATGAAGTTATATTCCCAAGCTTTTGAAAGGCGACAACCCGTCCTTGCGCGCAAATTACACGATGAACGCTTGTAGCCGTAACAGTACTCATGTTTTCTGCGAAACATCAAGATTTGATAGAAAGGCTGGTCTGATTTGACGAACTTTGAACCAACACCGTGCAATTTGACACTGGAAGACTTCGATTACGACCTCCCGCCAGAGCTTATTGCACAATTTCCTCCTGCTAGTAGAACTGCAAGCCGATTACTCCATGTCAGTGCTTCGAGCGCACTGACTGACCGTCAGTTCACAGACATTGAACAGCTGCTCGTACCAGGTGACCTTCTGGTTTTCAACGATACCCGGGTTATCAAAGCACGTCTGCATGGCGTCAAAGACTCTGGTGGACGGGTTGAGGCACTCATCGAACGGGTGATGAGCCTTCATGAAGCATTAGCGCACGTTCGCGCCAGCAAGTCGCCCAAGGCGGGCAGCGAGTTACTGTTTGCAGACAGCGCACGCGCTCAGGTCATCGGTCGTCAGGACGATCTTTTCATGCTGCGCTTCGAGCAGCCAGTACTCGAAGTGCTGGATGCGATCGGTCATGTGCCGCTGCCGCCCTACATCACGCACGAAGATGACGCCCAGGACACCGAACGCTACCAGACTGTTTATGCCCGCCACCCGGGTGCCGTAGCTGCTCCCACCGCAGGGCTGCATTTTGACCAGGCATTGCTCGACTCGCTGGCGCAACGCGGCATTGGCCAGGCGTTTGTCACCCTGCATGTCGGTGCGGGAACGTTTCAGCCGGTTCGCGAGTCTGATCTGTCCAGACACAAAATGCACTCAGAGTGGTACACCGTCGGGCAGTCGTGTCTGGATGCAATCGAGCAAGCCAAGGCACGTGGCGCCAGAGTGATTGCCGTGGGAACCACGAGCGTTCGTGCGCTCGAATCCAGCGCGGCGGCCAATGGCGGCCACGTCACCGCGCAAAGCGCCCAGACACAGTTGTTCATCACGCCCGGATTTGCGTGGAAAGTCGTCGACGCCATGATCACAAATTTTCACCTGCCCAAATCGACTCTCCTGATGCTGGTCGCTTCTTTTTCGGGATTGCAGACCATGCGGCAAGCGTACGCACACGCAATCGCCAGTCGGTACAGGTTTTTCAGCTACGGCGACGCGATGTTCATCGAGAAGCCCGACAGACAAGAAGGATTGCATCATGCAGTTTGAAGTCCTCGCCACCGAAGGCCGTGCGCGGCGCGCCCGGTTCACGCTGAATCATGGCGTGATCCAGACGCCCGTCTTCATGCCGGTTGGCACCTACGGCAGTGTCAAGGCCATGTTGCCGCAGGAACTCAAAGACATCGGCGCGCAGATCGTGCTTGGCAATACATTTCACCTCTGGCTTCGACCGGGGCAAGAGATCGTGCGCGCCCATGGCGGCCTGCATGGTTTCATGGGCTGGGACCGCCCGATCCTGACTGACTCTGGTGGTTTTCAGGTGTTCAGTCTGCAAGGCATGCGAAAAATTAGCGAAGAAGGCGTCAAATTCGCCTCTCCCATCGATGGCTCGCGACTGTTCCTCACACCCGAGATTTCGATGGAGATTCAAACCTCTCTCAATAGCGACATCGTCATGGTGTTTGACGAATGCACGCCCTACAAGATTAATGACCAGATTGCCAGCCATGAACAGGCGGCTCAGTCGATGCGCATGTCAGCCCGCTGGGCGCGCCGCTCGCGGCAAGCCTTTGATAACCTGAAGAACCCCAACGCATTGTTTGGGATCGTGCAAGGAGGCATGTACGAGGATCTGCGCGAGGAGTCGCTGGACGCACTGGTCGATATTGGGTTTGACGGCTACGCAATCGGGGGACTGTCCGTAGGTGAACCGAAAGCCGACATGATGCGAATACTCGACCACATCACGCCCAAATTGCCCGATCACGCACCGCGATACCTGATGGGTGTTGGAACCCCGGAAGACCTGGTCGAAGGTGTGGCCAACGGTGTGGATATGTTCGACTGTGTCATGCCCACCCGCAATGCACGCAACGGGTGGCTGTTCACCCGCAACGGTGACATCAAGATCCGCAACGCAAAATACCGTGATGACACCCGGCCGCTCGACCCCCAGTGCCTTTGCCACACCTGCCGAACTTTCTCACGCGCGTATCTGCATCACCTGCAACGCGCCAACGAAATCACTGGCGCGCGGCTCAACACATTGCACAACCTGCATTTCTATCTGGACATCATGTCGCAGATGCGTGACGCCATAGAGAACGGACAGTTCGAAGCCTGGAGAAAATCATTTCTGGAGCAACGTGCATCCAACTCGGTACAATAGCCGCCCAGGCAGTCGTTATTAATCAGCGATTGGCTCTACCGGCTGCGGCCCAACAAAAGTTTTTGAAAGAATCCAGGAGGCTTTGAATGTCCTTGCAAGAAACCGCTGGCGTTGTGCTGGCACAAGGTGTTGATAGTGGATCCCTGATGGGCCTGCTTCCCATCGTTCTGATGTTCGCCATCTTGTACTTCCTCATGATTCGCCCCCAGATGAAGCGGCAAAAGGAGCACAAGGCACTGGTTGCCGGACTCGCCAAAGGTGACGAAGTGATCACCGCGGGTGGTCTGCTTGGTAAAGTCACGAAAGTGACCGATGGATACATCGGCATGGAAGTCGCTGATCTGGCTGACAAGCCTGTCGAAATTCTCGTGCAGCGCAGTGCGGTGCAGATGGTATTGCCTAAAGGCACCATCAAAGCCATCTGATCCTGTTTTTTTCTCCCGATCCATCGGCAACGCTTCTGTGTGGCCGATGATCTTATTTGTACATTGCGCTCATGAATCGTTATCCCTTGTGGAAGTACCTCACTGTTCTGGTCGCCCTGATACTCGGGGTGCTCTACACACTGCCTAACTTCTTCGGTGAATCACCTGCGGTTCAGATT
Organism: uncultured Orrella sp.; assembly: GCA_964491995.1. Lineage (GTDB taxonomy): Bacteria > Pseudomonadota > Gammaproteobacteria > Burkholderiales > Burkholderiaceae_B > Algicoccus. The sequence continues at coordinate 1,937 of CAZBIN010000109.1, read as the reverse complement.
TCCAGTGCCAAAGCGACGATCAAGGTCGATCCTGACATGCTTGCCCGGGTTCAAGGTCTGCTGCAGCAGGGCGGCATTGTGTCAACGGGATCTAGCTTCGAGCGCACTGGACCGGTCGGAACCGTGCGATTCCGGTTTACGAACACCGATGTGCAGATTCAGGCACGTGACCTGATTGAGCGAGCGCTCAATCCGAACCCGGCCGAGCCGGACTACACGGTTGCATTGAATCTGCTCCCCGCTTCCCCTGCTTGGCTAGCATCCCTGGGTGCAAGCCCGATGTATCTGGGACTGGACCTGCGTGGTGGCGTGCATTTCCTGCTGCAGGTGGACATGAACGGAGCGCTGACGGCCCGTTATGACTCGTTAGCGACAGATTTGCGGGCAACCATGAGAGACCAGCGAATCTCGACCAGTGCGATCGAACGAGAAGCATTGTCAGTTGCTGTTGTTTTTCCGGACGAGGGCGCCCGCTCGCGGGCACTGGCGCTTTTACGCACCCGGTATCCGGACATGACCTTCCAGGAAAGCACCGCTCAAGGCACGCTTGAAGGTCGTCCAAAACTCACGGGGGTGCTCAGTGCTGCGGCTATCGCGACCGTGCAGAGCAATGCACTTCGGCAAAACATCACAACCCTGCACAACAGAATAAACGAACTCGGCGTGGCAGAGCCGGTCATCCAGCAACAAGGATCAGACCGGATCATCGTCCAGTTACCTGGCGTTCAAGACGTTGCGCGAGCCAAGGAGATCCTGGGCCGCACCGCAACCCTTGAGATCCGTCTGGTTGATGACTCACCAGCGGCAACCAGCGCTCTGGCTGCAGGCACTGTGCCTTTCGGGCTTGAGCGGTATGTGGACAGTGATGGACGCCCGCTGCTTCTGCGCCGTCAGGTGATTCTGACAGGCGAGAACCTGCAGGATGCGCAAGCTGGACGTGACCAGCAAGCCCAGCAACCTGCCGTGCATCTGACACTGGATGCCAAGGGCGCGCGTATTTTTCGTGATGTCACACGTGACAACATCGGCCGTCGAATGGCCATCCTGCTGTTTGAGCGTGGACGTGGTGAGGTCGTTACAGCACCCGTCATTCGGAGCGAAATCCCGGGTGGTCAGGTGCAGATCTCAGGCAGCATGAGCGCCGAGCAAGCTGCAGATATCGCGCTGTTGTTACGCGCCGGCTCTCTGGCTGCTCCAATGACAATCATTGAAGAACGCACCATCGGTCCGAGTCTCGGCGCAGAGAACATCGCAAAAGGCTTCAACGCAACGTTGTGGGGCTTTCTGGCGGTCGCTGCTTTCATGATCGTTTACTACCGCTTGTTTGGCATATTCTCAGCGCTTGGCCTGACCTTTAACGTCCTGTTGCTGCTGGGTTTACTGTCTCTGCTTCAGGCCACACTGACTTTGCCAGGCATTGCCGCCATCGCCCTCACGCTGGGTATGGCGATTGATGCCAACGTACTGATCAACGAGCGTATCCGCGAAGAACTCCGGCGTGGAGAGACGCCTCAGATGGCGATCCAGATAGGTTTCGACCGCGCCTGGGGCACCATTCTGGACTCAAACCTGACAACACTGATTGTGGGCGTTGCTCTGCTGATCTTCGGTACGGGTCCCGTGCGCGGCTTTGCAGTTGTGCACTGCCTGGGTATTCTGACATCCATGTTCTCTGCCGTTGTGGGTGTTCGCGCCATGGTCAACCTGACGCATGGCGGACGCAAGCGGCTGCAAGGCCTTTCAATCGGCACGGTCTGGAAGCCAAAGGACTGACATCATGGAATTTTTCCGAATTTCTCGAACCATCCCGTTCATGCGCCATGCTCTGGTGCTGAACCTGATCAGCTTGATTACTTTTCTGGCTGCTGTTGTCTTTATTGCCGTTCGCGGATTCAACCTCTCGATCGAGTTCACCGGCGGTACCGTGATCGAAGTCA